>CANJBX010000091.1 GCA_947472885.1 Hyphomicrobiaceae bacterium | reverse complement strand
CACTTCGGTCAGCTGATCGCTGAAGGTGCCGGGCTGAACCAGTTTGACGACGTTAGAATTCGACACGGCATATTACTCCTTCGGTGGAGAAGTGGAGGCTTCAACTACCCCCACGATATGCCGCCTTCCTGATCTACCCCGTCACCAACTTTTGACCATAGCTCACTCGGCCGCGTCTCCGGCGATACTCACCGCGAAAGTGCGACACTAAACGCACCTGTCGCCGATCTTCGGCAGATCGACTGGGTGCCGTTCCGTGCGCTCTCTCGCAGCAGCACGATCGCCATGATCGGCCACGTGCATCTCGCCGCCATCGATAATGAGAATCCGGCTTCGATATCGCCGCTTGTCATTGGCCTGCTGCGGCGGGAACTCGCGCCTGACAACACGCTCATTACGGACGACTTCTCAATGCTGGCCATCGCGCGCAATCCAGGCGGAATTACCGGCGCGGGCGTAGCAAGCCTTAATGCCGGGATAGATATGATCCTCATCAGTTACGATTTCGATCAATACTACCCGGCAATGCATGCACTCTTGCAGGCCGAACGCGACGGCAGCCTTCGCCCCGGTGTACTACGCGAAAGCGACCGCCGGCTGGCGTTAACCAAACCACTTAATGAGTAACATTCCGGCCCGTTTCCATTTTTCACGCCATCGACATTTCGCTAGATATTTCAAATAATTGGAATTGACGTGAGGTTGGTTAAGCGCCGTTAATAACCTTGTTGTCGCCACAAGCCTCGGTTAGTCATAACCGGGGTCAAAAGCATCGGGCCGAAGGGGTTGGGTTTGCGTCTGCTGCGTTTCGCAACTGCCGTGGCGATGGTGTTCGGTCTGTTCGCCGCCTGCACAGGTGCGCGCGCGGTCGATGCCGTGAACGTCCGCATCGACGCCCCGGCCATCGATCTCACCGACGCAACCGAAGTCCAGAAATCCGAAGGCGATCTCATCCAGGTTTCAACCGCGCCCGGCGCCGACGGCATCGTGCGCCGCATCGGTGTGCGTGCGCGCGAAGGCGGCAACAACTGGGCGGTCATCGCCGTTGCAAATTCCAGCGACGAACAGATCGACCGCTTGATCGTCGTGCCGCGCTATCGCATGGCAGGCTCTGGCCTGCTGTGGCCTGACCTCGGCATCTCGCGCGTCGTCAACATCACGCCCTCGTCAGGCGACCGGCCGGAGCGGCAGGACTCATCGACCGCGGATATTTTCCGCATCACGCTCGACCCCGGCACCGTCATCACCTTCGTCGCCGAACTGCGCACCGACAAGCTGCCGCAGATCTATCTGTGGGACCCGGACGCCTACAAGGACAAGATCAACTCCTTCACGCTCTACCACGGCATCGTCATCGGCATCGCCGGATTGCTGGCGCTGTTCCTGACCATCCTGTTCGTGGTGAAGGGTTCGGTGATGTTTCCCGCCGCGGCCGCGCTCGGCTGGGCGGTACTGATCTACATCGGCATCGACTTCGGATTCTGGGGCAAGGTGTTCGATCTCGGCACCGGCACCGAAAGGGTCTGGCGCGCATCCGGCGAAGCGATCCTGGCGGCGACGCTGGTGGTGTTCCTGTTCGCCTATCTCAACCTCAATCGCTGGCACGTCCGCTACGCGCACATCACCATCGGCTGGCTGGCGTTCCTCGGCATGCTGGTCGGCGTCGCGCTGTTCGATCCGCCGATAGCGTCCGGCATCGCCCGGTTCTCGCTGCTGCTCGTCGCCATCCTCGGCTTCCTGCTGATCGTGTTCCTTTCGACGCATGGTTTCGACCGCGCGGTGCTGCTGATCCCGACCTGGTTCCTGCTGGTCGTCTGGGTGATCGCCGCAGGCGCGACCGTCGGCGGCGCGGTGACGAACGACATCGCAGGCCCCGCATTGCTGGGCGGCCTCGTGCTGATCGTCATGCTGATCGGCTTCACCGTGATGCAGCACGCTTTCGCGGGCGGCGTCACGCATGGCATCGTCACCGACGTCGAGCGCCGCGCGCTCGCGCTGACCGGCTCCGGCGATCTCGTCTGGGACTGGGACGTGTCGGGCGATTATGTCTTCACCAGCCCCGAACTCGAACAGCTCCTCGGCCTCAAGGTAGGCACGCTCGAAGGCCCGGCCGCGAGCTGGCTCGAAGTGCTGCATCCGCAGGATCGCGACCGCTTCCGCGCCACGCTCGACGGGTTGCTTGAGCATCGCCGCGGACGGTTGACGCAGGACTTCCGCCTGCGCGGCACCGATGGCCACTATTTGTGGTTCACGCTCAAGGCGCGCCCCATTGTCGGTTCCGACGGCGAAGTCGTGCGCCTGGTCGGTACGTTGACCGACGTCACCGAATTCAAGACTGCCGAAGAGCGCCTGCTGCACGACGCCGTGCACGACAATCTGACTGGCCTGCCGAACCGCATGCTGTTCCTCAACCGGCTGGAAGCCGTGCTGTCGGTATCGAAAGCCGACAACGCAATCCGCGCCACCGTCATCATCATCGACATCGACCGCTTCAAGCAGGTCAACGATTCCGTCGGCATGGCGGTTGGTGACTCCATCCTGCTGACGATCTCGCGCCGCCTCGGCCGCCTGCTCAAGCCGCAGGATTCCATCGCACGACTCGCGGGCGACCAGTTCGGCCTGATCCTGCTGTCGGTGAAGGAAGTCGGCCAGATCATCACCTTCGCGGAAACCCTGCGCATGGCGCTGCGCGCGCCGATCACGTTCAATGACCGCGAGATTTTCCTCACTGCTTCCATCGGCATCGCACTTGGCGACGCACAGATCCCGAAGGGCGAGGAATTCCTCAAGGATGCAGAACTCGCGATGTATCACGCCAAGCGCGTCGGCGGCGACCGCATCGAAGTGTTCAAACCCGCCATGCGCGCACGCAAGATGGACCGCCTCACCATCGAGTCCGAACTGCGCGGCGCGCTGGAACGCGATGAAATCTCCATCGTCTACCAGCCGATTGTACGTCTTGAGGACCGTTCCATCGCGGGCTTTGAAGCGCTGGCGCGCTGGGACCATCCCAAGCTCGGACGCCGCTCGCCCGCCGAATTCATCGCGATTGCAGAAGAGACAGGCCTGATCGTCGAACTCGGCACGTTCATGATGGAACGCACCGCGCGGCAACTGCTGGTCTGGCAGCGCTCCTCACGCGCACGCACGCCACTGTTCTGCAGCGTCAACGTTTCGTCACGTCAATTCCTGCGGCAGGACCTCATCAACGACCTGCGCACCATACTGACACGTTCGCCGGTCGCGCGCGGTACGTTGAAACTCGAACTCACCGAGTCGCTGGTGATGGAAAATCCGGAACACGCCACGCTGATGCTGCAGCGGGTGCGCGAACTTGGCGCCGGCCTGTCGCTCGACGACTTCGGTACCGGACATTCCTCGCTCGCCTACCTGCAGCGGTTTCCGTTCGACACCATCAAGATCGACCAGTCGTTCGTGCGCATGTCGAACAAGGGCCGCCGTCCGGTGATCCTGCGTTCCATCATTGCGATGGCGCACGATCTCGGCATGGAAGTCGTCACCGAAGGCGCGGAGAGCGAGTCCGATGCGGTCGAGCTTTATCAGCTCGGTTGCGAATTCGCGCAGGGCTACGTGTTCGGGGAACCGATGAACGCCGATCAGGCGCGCGCGCTGTTGACGCCCGACAAGGCCCCCGGCCGCGCGGCGAGCTGACCCGCCGTAATTTTTACTTCCCGCCGAGCGGTTCGAAGCCTGCCGCCGTCCAGCCTTCGCGCGATTGCTGCGCGATCAGCGCAGCCACGAAGGCCCTGGCGATTTCCGCATTCGCGGCTTTGGCCGGAATCACCGCCGCATAGATCACGTAGTTCTGCACCTCCGGCGGCAACATGCCGCCGACTTTCGCGCCCTTGATCGGCGCGATCTCGCTTGGAAACGTGATGCCGACTTCCGCCGCACCGCTCGCAACCTTTTGCGCGGCGTCGCGGCCGCCCTTGGAGAACACGGCCTTCTTCTTCACGTCGTCGGCAACGCCGAGCTTTTCCAGCAGGCCGAAGAAATAAAGTCCCGCCGTTCCGCCCGCCGCCGGATCGGTGAACGACACCGACTTTGCGGCACGCAGCACGGCTACGAACTTTTCCGTCGTTGAAATATCCGGCGAGGGCGCGTCATCACGCACCGCCATTGCAAGCCCGATGCGGCCGAGGTTGGTCGCGTCACCGGCCTTGCCGGACTTCACCATTTCCGCGATCACGCCGCTGGACGCAACTGCGAGGTCGGCGTTTTCGCCGGCGTCGATCTTGCCGCGCACCTGCCCTGCGGTCATGAATTCGAACGTGATCTTGTGGCCGGTGGTTTTCTCGAATTGCGCCGCGACATGTTCCAGCGCATCGCGTGGAGCCTCGGCACTGAATACCTTGATCTCGCCCGCGCCAGCCGGCAGCGCCGCTGTGGCCAGCCCGATTGCGCCAAGACATGCAGCAAGGCGCACCAGATGAAAACCCATGACGTTCCCCCACAACGGCAGATCAGTTCGGCCTGCAATCAGGCATGACCCGCTTCGCTCGACAGCATACCCGGTTGAATGCCGAGTTTTTGCAGCGCCATCGAATATTTCTGGCCGGTGTTGCCGCCGAAAATGAGATCGCGGTCGGCGCTGCAGTGCAGCCAGCCGTTATCCTGGATCTCGCTTTCGAGCTGTCCGGGCGCCCAGCCCGCATAACCGAGCGCAAGCACCGCATCCTCCGGTCCCGAGCCATGGGCGATGGCCTTGAGAATGTCGATGGTCGCGGTCAGGCAAATGCCGTCGTCAATCGGCAGCGTCGAATTTTCCGTGAAATAATCCGACGAGTGCAGCACAAAGCCGCGCTGCGTATCGACCGGGCCGCCCTTGAGGATTGGCACCGTGCGCGCGTCATCGCGCAACTCGATGCGCTGTTCCGACGGAATTACGTCGAGCTTGACCAGCAGCCTGGCGAAATCGAGGTCCGGCACCAGCTGGTTGACGACGATGCCCATGGCGCCGTCACTTGAGTGCGCGCAGACGTAGATCACCGAACGCATGAAACGCTCGTCACGCATGCTCGGCATGGCGATCAGCATCTGACCGTCGAGGAAGCCGCGCTTGGGCGGCTGCGGGGTTTTGCCTGAAATCTTGCCCTTGCGCACCGTTTTCATGGCGGAATCTTATCCCCATCCGAAGGGCGAGAGCAATCCGGCCGCCAGCCGGTAACCCAAGGCCGCAGTTCACAAAGCGTTCACGCCGAATTCAGTTCCACGCCGCGCCTTGCGGGCGTAAATCTTGCGGCATGTTTGCAGCAGGAAACCGCAAAATCGGGCTTTTCGCGGCCGTCATATTCGCGGCATTCGCGATCTCGCCCGCAGTTGGCGCCGATTCATCGAACTGGGACCGCGATGCGCGCGCCGGCATCCGCCTTGTCGCCGGCAATCCCCTGCCCGACGGCATGCAGCGTGCCGGCGTTGAAATCAGCCTCGCTTCCGGCTGGAAGACCTATTGGCGCTATCCCGGCGACAGCGGTGTTCCGCCACGCTTCGATTTCACACGCTCGGAAAACGTAAAATCGGTTGCCGTGTCGTGGCCCGCGCCGCATCGCATCGCCGACGGGAGCGGTTTCACCATCGGCTACAAGGAGCGCGTGCTGTTTCCGCTGCGCATCGAACCGCAGGACAAGTCAAAGCCCGTCGTGCTGCGCCTCAAGCTCGACTATGCCGTGTGTGAAAAGCTGTGCGTACCGGCGGAAGGTAATGTGGCGCTTCCTCTGACCGGGGCATCGCCCGCGCAGGACGCCGCCCTGACCGCGGCCGAAGCGAGCGTGCCCAGGCAGGCCACGCTCAACGATAGCAAGCCCTTCGCGATCCGCGCCGTGCATCGCGAGCCCGGCGCGAAGCCGCAAAAAGTCATCGTCGATATCGCGGCCCCGGAACATTTCAAGGTCGATCTGTTCGCCGAAGGCCCGACCGGCAACTGGGCATTGCCCTTGCCGACGCCAATTTCCGGCGCACCCGCCGGTCAGCGGCGTTTTGCGTTCAATCTCGATGGTTTGCCCACCGGCACAAAGGCCGAAGGCGCCGAATTGACGCTGACCGCCATTGCAGGCGAAGGCGCAATCGAGGTCAAAGCAAAGCTGGACTAATCCACCTCGACTAATCCACTGGACAGGCTATTTTACGACTACCCGCGGCGTCCGCCGCGCACGGAATTTCCGTTCCATCGTTTGAAAAGTGCCACGAGAGGAAAGCGTCATGATTAAAGTCGGTGACAAGTTGCCCGATGCCAAGTTCGCAGTGATGACGGCCGAAGGTCCGGCCGAGAAGAGCACCGCCGACATTTTCAATGGCAAGAAAGTCGTGCTGTTCGCCGTTCCCGGCGCCTTCACGCCGACCTGCCACAAGAACCACCTGCCGGGCTTCCTGAAGAACGCCGATGCCATCAAGGCCAAGGGCGTCGATACCATCGCCGTCACCGGCGTCAACGACGTGTTCGTGATGAACGCGTGGAAGAAGGACACCGGCGCCGACGGCAAGATCGACTTCCTCGCCGACGGCAGCGCGCACTTCGCCAAGGCCCTCGGCCTCGACCTCGACGTTTCGGCGCGCGGCCTCGGCACGCGCTCCAAGCGCTATTCGATGGTCGTCGACAACGGCGTCGTGAAGTCGCTCAACATCGAAGAGACGCCCGGCACTGCCGACGTTTCCGGCGCTGACGCGCTGCTCAAGACGCTCTAACCCATTGTCCGCAGCCCTGTGCGATACACAAGGCTGCGGACGAAAGCCTTAAACGATGGCCGACAGCGGCGTTCAGGACGTCATTGACTGGCTCATCGACGGAGCGCGTTCGGCCGAGCGTTCCGATCTGGTGCTCGGCGAATTATGCGAGCGAATAACAAAAGCCGGCGTGCCATTATGGCGCGTCGGCATTTTTGTGCGCACCTTACATCCCGATGTGTTCGCCCGCAGCTTTGTCTGGCGGCCAGACACGGGTGTTGTCACGGCGACCGCGGCACACGATATCGTCGATAGCGAGACGTACAAGACCAGCCCGCTGGCGCACCTTTACTCGACCGGCGAAGCCATCCGCCACCGCATTCCCGAAGGTGGCGTTATCCGCCATCGGATAAACGCGGACGAAAACATCGACGCTTACCCGATACTGCGGGAACTGCGCGAAGAAGGCGTCACCGACTATATCGCGATCCCGCTGCGTTTCACGGACGGCTCGTTGCACGGCTCTAGCTGGACAACAAAAGAACCTGGCGGTTTCACGCCCGTCCAGCTTGCGGCTTTGCAAACACTTGTCCCGCCGCTCGCCCGCGTTGCCGAAATCCGTGCGCTGCAGCGCACCGCCATCAATCTGCTCGACACTTACGTCGGCAACAGCGCCGGCGCGCGCATTCTCGCCGGGAAAATCCGCCGCGGCTACGCCGACAACCTGCATGCAGTGATCTGGCTTTCCGACATGCGCGGCTTCACCGCACTGTCGGATCGCGTGGCGCCCGAGAAAGTCGTCGAGGTTCTCAATCGTTATTTCGATTGTCAGGTTTCCGCGGTGAACAACCACGGTGGCGAGGTGTTGAAATTCATGGGCGACGGGATGCTTGCCATCTTTCCGGTCCATGACGACGCCGGCGCGCAAGCGGTCTGCATCCGCGCACTCACCGCCGCGCGGGAGGCGCGCGGCAATATCGGAAAGCTCAACGCCGCGCAGGGCGCGTGGTCCAAAGACATCTTGCGGTTTGGCATCGCGCTGCATGTCGGGCACGTGCTTTACGGCAATATCGGCGGCGGCAACCGGCTCGACTTCACCTGCATCGGCCCCGGCGTGAACCTCGCCGCCCGGATCGAGAAGATCGCCGGAAAACTCGGCCGCACGATTGTCGGATCGGCCGAGTTCGCAGGGCACTGCGAAGCGGAATGGAAAGACGTCGGCGAGTTCAGCGTGTCGGGCTTCTCCGCACCGCGGACGGTATTCGGCCTGCGCGACGAGCAACCCTGACCGCGGCAGATACGCCTCAGTTGCCAGCGGGCGTCATCATGCCCAGCACCGCACCATTGCTATCCTTCACGATGGCGATGCGTCCGACATTGGGAACGTCGAATGGTTCCTTGATGACGGCGCCGCCGGCAGCCTTGAGGTTGGCGACGCGCACATTCACATCGTCCACCGCGATATAGGAAAACCAGTGTTCGGGAACGCCGTCGAACTGCGGGCCGCTCATGGTGAAGATGCCGCCGACCGGCGCGCCACCGAGCTTCGCGACCCAATAGGTCCCGTCCGGCATCGGCATTCCTTCAAAGGTCCAGCCGAGAATCGCGCCATAGAATTTCTTGGCAGCTTCCGCGTTGCGGGTGTTCAATTCGTTCCAGTAGAAATTTCCGTGCGACCACATGCCGATTCTCCTTGAGTAATCCTTGCTGGAACCAGACCATGAGAATGAGACAAAGCCGAGACCGCGGCTCAGGATTTTAGCGCACTTGCGCCATCGCCACGCTCCGCCGCACGCGCATCGAGCAAACCCTCACGCGCGAGTTCGTCGGCGCGTTCGTTAAGGTCATGACCAGCGTGGCCTTTGACCCAATGCCACTTGATGTCGTGCTGGCCGAGTGCAGCGTCGAGGCGCTGCCAGAGATCGACGTTTTTCACGGGCTTCCTGTCGGATGTTTTCCAGCCGTTTTTCTTCCAGCCATGAATCCACGTCATGATGCCGTTGCGCAGATACTGGCTGTCGGTATGCAGATCAACCGGGCACGCGCGCTTGAGCGTTTCGAGCGCCATGATCGCGGCCATCAGTTCCATGCGGTTATTGGTGGTGTGCGCTTCGCCGCCCTTGAGTTCGCGGCGCTTGTCGCCCCATTGCAGGATCGCGCCCCAGCCGCCCGGGCCCGGATTTCCCGAACACGCACCATCGGTATGAATCGTCACGCGTTCCGCCACCGTCATTCCTCGATGCCGTAATCGCGCACGCTAGCGGCGGCCTGGTGAAAGCGCAGCTTGCGATAATACTCGATCGGGTCCTTAGGCCGCACCAGCGCACCGGCGGGCACGCTCAGCCAATCGACGAGGCGCGTCAGCAGGAAGCGCAGCGCAGCGCCACGGCACAATAGCGGCAGCGCCGCACGTTCCTGTGCCGACAATGGCCTGACCTTCTCGTATCCCTGCAACAGCGCGCGGCCCTTGGTGACGTTGAACGAATGATCCGTCTCGAAACACCACGCGTTCAGGCAGATCGCAACATCGTAGGCCAGCGTATCGGTGCAGGCGAAATAGAAGTCGATGACGCCGGACAATTCGCTGCCGAGGAAGAACACATTGTCTGGAAACAGGTCGGCGTGAATGATCCCGTGCGGCAGGTTCTCCGGCCAATGCTTTTCGCAATACGCGAGTTCGGCGGCAATCGTGCCGGACAGATTGCGATGCACGTTGTCGGCGCGCGCCGAAGCCTGCTGATAAAGCCCGCTCCATCCCGCGACCGAAAGCGCATTCTTGCGCTTCATCGGAAAATCGGAACCGGCAAGATGGAGTTTCGCCAGCGCAGCGCCGACGCCCGCGCAATGCGCGACGGAGGGGCGGCGGGGCCATACCCCCTCCAGAAAAGTCACCATGGCGGCGGGACGCTTGGCGAGTTTGCCGAGCGCCTCGCCGGCGCGGTTGCGCACCGGCTGCGGACAGTTCAGCCCGCGCGCATGAAGATGCTCCATCAATCCGAGGAAAAACGGCAGGTCGTGGGTGGCGACGCGCTTTTCGTAGAGCGTGAGAATGAAATAGCCGCTCGAGGTGTGCAGGAGAAAATTGGTGTTCTCCACGCCTTCGGCGATGCCCTTGTAGGACAGCAGATTGCCAATATCGTAATCCGCAAGGAAGGCTTCGAGGTCCTCGACGGCGACGTCCGTGTAAACCGCCATCGCCTACTCCGCCGCCTCGGTGCCGCGGAGCTGGCGGGGCAGCGGGAAGAACACGTCTTCTTCCGCATCGCGCACGATTTCGACATTCACGGAATAACGCGCGGCGAAGGCGTCGATGATTTCCTCGACCAGCACCTCTGGGGCGGAGGCGCCGGCGGTGATGCCGAGGCTGCCAATTCCCGAAAACACATTCCAGTCGATATCCGACGCGCGCTGCACCAGCGCCGCCTTCGTGCAGCCGGAGCGTTCCGCGACTTCGCGCAGGCGCTGCGAGTTCGACGAATTCGGAGCGCCGACGACGATCATGGCATCGACCCGCGGCGCAACGCGCTTGACGGCTTCCTGCCGGTTGGTGGTGGCGTAGCAGATGTCTTCCTTGTGCGGCCCGATGATCGCCGGGAAGCGGCGCTTGAGCAGCGCGACGATTTCCGACGTGTCATCGACCGACAGCGTGGTCTGGGTCACATAGGCGAGCGCGGCAGCATCCTTCGGGGTGAAGGCCGCGGCATCGGTGACGGTTTCGATCAGGCGCACGGCACCGGCCGGCAATTGCCCCATGGTGCCGATCACCTCCGGGTGGCCGGCGTGGCCGATCAGCACGATCTCGCGGCCGCGCCTGAAATGGATTTCCGCCTCGCGGTGGACCTTGGTCACCAGCGGACAGGTGGCGTCGAGCGCGAAGAAATTGCGCGACTTCGCATCCTCCGGCACCTCCTTGGGCACACCATGGGCCGAGAACACCACCGGCGCCTTCGTCTCCGGGATTTCGGACAGGTCCTCGACGAAAATCGCGCCCTTGGCGCGCAGGCTCTCGACCACATAGCGGTTGTGGACGATTTCGTGCCGGACATAAACCGGCGGCCCGTAAATTTCGAGCGCCCGCTCGACGGTATCGATGGCCCGCACCACCCCGGCGCAAAAGCCGCGCGGCTGGCACAGCAGCACCCTGAGGGCGGGTTTTGCGCCCTCTGGAGACGGATTTTGCTGCGGGCTCAGTACGGTCATGGACACGAGGATATCGGCTAAGTGGTTGAATTTACCGCTTCTGGCTGCATGGGACGGCCAGCGCCGGACGTCAAGCTTTTAGCCCCTCGCCGGCCCCTTCGCCATTGCGTATTCCCACCCCAATTGCCTATATAGTAACGACTTTCCAGTCATTTCGGTGACGTGAGCTTCACTTCAGGGCGCTGAGTTCGCCCCGGAGCGCTGGCGAAGCCGTAAGGAGGACTACCATGGCGACCCAACCCCTGATGCCCAAGGCGACCGCTGTCTGGCTGGTCGATAACACGGCATTGTCGTTCGAGCAGATCGCCGCTTTCTGCAATTTGCACCCGCTTGAAGTGCGCTCCATCGCCGATGACGACGCTGCGCAAGGCATCAAGGGCGCGGACCCGATCCAGGCCAACCAGATCACCCGCGAGGAGATCGAGGCCGGCGAGAAGGACCCGAACCACAAGCTGAAACTTGCCGTGCCGAAGGTCAGCCTGCCGGAAGCGCCGATCACCGGCAAAGGCGGACGCTATACGCCGGTGTCGCGCCGTCAGGATCGCCCGAACGCGATCCTGTGGCTGGTGCGCAACCACCCGGAACTCAAGGACGCGCAGATCATGCGCCTCGTCGGCACGACGAAGTCGACCTTGCAGGCGATCCGCGACCGCACGCACTGGAATTCCGCTGCGCTGCAGCCGCTCGATCCCGTCACGCTCGGCCTGTGCAGCCAGATCCAGCTCGACTTTGAAGTGGCGCGCGCCGCCAAGGAAAAGCCCGCGCCCGCGGATTCCGGCGTCACGCTGCTGCCAGCCGAACTGACGACGGCGAAGGCCGCCGAAGTCGAAGCCGAAGTCGCGACCAAGAAGGCTGGCGCCGAACTCGACGTGCAGGCTGTGTTCGCCAAGCTCAAGCAGCTCGGCGGCAAGAGCGAAGAGAAGTAAGTTTCGCTTACTGCTCGTTTTCACAATTACAAAGCCCCGCTGGAAACAGCGGGGCTTTTTTGTTTTGTAGAAGCAAATCCGTTGATGCTTGCGCCGCTGCGCTCCTTCTCCCCGCAAAGCCCGTCGAAGACGGGCGTGAACGCCCTTTTGCTGGGGAGAAGGTTGGGATGAGGGACAACTTTCAGCAGCACGCAATTCTCCAACTCCCCCTCACCCGCTCGCTTCCGCCTTCGCTCTACGAGCTTCGGCGGACAAGTCGCTCGCGACCTCTCCCCGCAAGCGGGGCGAGGTAAGAAAAAGCCAACGCTGCGCGGCCCGTTGGTCGAGGCGCGGGCACCGCCTTTCGCGTGACGTGCCCTGACGAAAATATCGGGCGCGCGGGACGCCGGCTCCGCGAACGGATCGGCGGGCCATGACACCTCGCGGCATCATGGCGGGACAACGCGCGATCAACGCGCCGTCCGGATTTCGATAACCGCTGGTCCGCCGCGTTTCCGGCGTCCCGCGCGCGATGTTGGAGGCTTGCTCTGGATGACCCCCGGTGGTCAGACTTTTCAGAACCCCTCGCGAAGTGCGCGTTGACGGGGCCTATCCACCGCTATGGGAGATGATGAGCCGCAGCACGGTATGACGCCGCGCGGGAGCCCATCGTCATATCTCCCGTGACGCGCAGCCGGCGCGCCGGGACCACCTAGCTTGGGCCGCCGGCCTAAGGGCGTGCGTTTTGCGCCCCAGCAACCGGCCACCGCATCCCGCCCCGCGTCTCCGACGCTCATGAAACGCCCCGATAGTGTGGGGCGGGATGAATAGGAATATAAGTAATAAATAGGACTAGTTATGGAGCTCATAAATACGATAAATTGGCGGTCGGTCAGTTTGGATTGATTGGAGTCCTAGTGACAGCGGATCAATTTTACGGCATATATTCCTAAATGTTGCAATAAGAGAGGTTTCTGTAGCCACCACTTGAAGCTGGGCGTGAAATCCGTTGAGATAAAATAGTGATTTCAGGAGGGATGTTTGGCAACAGAACCTTCCAGTCCAATAGCAGGATGTTGAAAAAACCGATCGGGGGCTCAGATTTCTACTGAAATCAGGGTGCTATTGGGAACTTCGACATCCAAAGGAACCGGCGCCCCCTGGGCCAAGATCTGCTCAAGAATCATAAAAAGACGGGAATGGATGTGGGTCAGGGCT
>CANJBX010000090.1 GCA_947472885.1 Hyphomicrobiaceae bacterium | reverse complement strand
TTCGCATGGCTTGGCAGATGCCGCAGGCTCGCCAAGGACTGGGAGTGCCTGAATGGAAAAGCGCTCGCGTTCTTGCGTCTCGCCTCGATCCGACTCATGGTGAGAAAGCTAAGCAATCCTGCTTGAACTTTCCGAACAGACTCTAAGACCTTTTACGTTCTCAAAAACGAAATAACGTGCGTCCAGTTCGCAAACAATTCGAACGAAGTCTCGAACCAACGAATTTCTCGGATCGTCAAGTACGCGGTGTCCGATTAGAGAGAACCCTTGGCATGGCGCTCCGCCTACCACGAGGTCCACCCTACGGTTCTTTTTGGTCCCCGCCGCTTCTCTTATCTCGGACCCGGACAATTTCGAGATGTCACGGCACAAAGTGGCGCAATTTGGAAAATTAAATTTATGAACGGCAGCGTGAACGGGATCAATCTCCACCGCAGCAACAACATCGAACCCGGCTTGTTCAAAGCCAAGGCTCATTCCACCAGAACCGGAGAAAAGGTCGACCGCAATCGGGCGCGTCATTTCATCTCTTTCTGTGAAGCTTCGTAGGTCGTCTGGATAGAGGCCGGCCTTCTTTTGAACTGCGATTTAAAAAACTCCACAGTTTAACCTGCAGGCGCTCCAAATTCCTTGTCTCGCACTGCCAGATCGTCAGCGCCCGCCAGCCATTTAATTTCAAGAGTTTGACCGATTCGATGTCTCGTTCCTGATTTCTCCGTATCTTAGGAACCCAGAAATCCAACTTACTTTTTGGCAATTTCCCCTTCGCGCACCCATGACCGTGCCAAAAACATCCGTGCACGAAAACAACGGCACGGTATCTGGCTAAAACAATGTCAGGACGGCCCGCGAGTCCTCGACCGTGAAGCCGAAATCGAAATCCCATTGAGTGCAATAACTTTCGGACAAGTATTTCCGGCCCCGTATTGCTACTGCGGACACTCCGCATAATTGAACTACGTTGTTCGGCAGACCGCGTATCCATAATGCGGCAGTACGGCAGTGCCGATTAGCCCGCCACTCCATATTCTAGAAATGCACAGGCCTGGGTCTGGCTTCGTCGGATGGATACAACGCCGCAATGACCGCTGCGGCTGCTAAATGTTTCTGATTTGTTCTTATCGCATCGATTGAAAGCTTGCAAGAACGTCGCACAGCAACGCTGAACTTAATCCCCTAAACACTCCTCGCCTTCTTCACCCTTTTCGGCACCTGCACCCGCCTTCGCCCTCCGGGCTACAGCGGACAAATCATCGCTTGGTTCTGACCTTTTTCGGCACCTGCATCGGCCAATCCACCAGATGATCCTCCAACTCCTCGTCGGGAATCGTGTCTTCGGTTCCTGAGACACGGCCGCGCACGGAGATGCCGGCCGTATGCACCGTCTCCGGGTCGCCCGACACCAGCGGATGCCACGGGTAGAGGTCCTTGCCTTCGGAGATCAGGCGATAGCCGCAGCTCGGCGGCAGCCATGGCGTGTCGGGGACGACTTCCGGCGTGAGCTGCAGGCAGTCTTCGACGATGCTCTGGCGCGCGGGATAGTTGGAACACTGGCACGAGTTACAATCGAGCAGCTTGCAGGCGACATCGGTGAAATAGATCTTGCCGGTGTCCTCGTCCTCGAGCTTGTTGAGGCAGCAACGGCCACAGCCGTCGCAAATGCTCTCCCATTCGGACGGGGTCATCTCCATGAGGGTCTTGGTTTGCCAGAACGGCTTGCCAGACGGCTGTTCGGTCATTGCGGTTCGTCCGTTGCTGGGCGCGCCGTTTCCGGCGCTTCGCGTTTCACACCTATATACACAGCGAAACGGCGGCGTGACCCCTCGCCGGCGCAACTTCCTGCCGCCTCTTCACAGACGGGAATCGCGCCCGCGCATGGCTCATCCTGCGCCGGCAATTTGAAGGCCCTAAGTCTGCCGGTTTTCAGGTTTGCGCCGCCGCCAAAGCCGGATCATTGCCCTCCTGGGAACACCCCCTCAACACATTGATATATCACTATATTATCTGGCTTCTTCAACCCGCCACGCGTGCCATCAAAATACCGCCACGGTTATCCCGTCTCCCTTTACGCTGTCTCATTGAAGTGATTGGCCGTTCTCGCCGGTTCGGCTATGACAGCCCTCGCGCCGTGTGGCCCTCAAAAGCCCGGCCGTTTACAGGTAACAAGTCCCGTGCGCGATCTGTTTCCCGGCAATCGACCGAAGTGGAGACCCTGGATCAGGCGCATCCTGCTCGATCTCGATGCGCGGCTGGATTTCGGCATTTTCCGCAGCGGCGGGTCGATCCGCGAACTCTTCGAACGCTTCTCCGCCTTCATGGACCGCTTCCACGTCTCCGGCTGGCGGCGCTGGATCGTGGTCGAACCGTTGTCGGAGGCCGCGACCTGGGGCCTCGCCGGCTCGATCCTGATGCTGGCGCTCGCGATCCCGGCGTTCCAGGAAACCTCGGACGAGGACTGGCTGAAGAAAACCGACATCGCGGTCGTGTTCCTCGATCGTTACGGCACCGAGGTCGGCACCCGCGGCATCAAGCAGAACGACGCGGTGCCGCTGGAGGAACTGCCCGACCATCTCATCAAGGCCGTGCTGGCGACCGAAGACCGCCATTTCTACGAACACTTCGGCATCGACTTCGGCGGCACGTTCCGCGCGTTGCTGACCAATGCGCGCGCCGGCGGCGTCGTGCAGGGCGGTTCTTCGCTTTCCCAGCAGCTCGCCAAAAACCTGTTCCTGTCGAACGAACGCACCATCGAGCGCAAGGTCAAGGAAGCCTTCCTCGCCGTCTGGCTGGAGACGCGGCTGACCAAGGCCGAGATCCTCAAGCTCTACCTCGACCGCGCCTACATGGGCGGCGGCACCTACGGCGTGAACGCGGCCTCGCTCTATTATTTTGGCAAGTCGGCGCGCGACGTGAACCTCGCGGAAGCCGCCATGCTGGCCGGCCTGTTCAAGGCGCCGACCAAGTTCGCACCGCATGTGAATTTGCCAGCCGCGCGCGGCCGCGCCAACGTCGTGCTCGATAACCTCGTCGATGCCGGCTTCATGACGGAAGGCCAGGTGTTCGGCGCCCGCCGCAATCCGGCCACCGCCATCGACCGCCGCGATCAGGCCGCGCCGAACTATTACCTCGACTGGGCGTTCGACGAGATGAAGAAGCTCGTCAATTCGTTCCCCAAGAACATCACCGAACGCACCTTCATTGCCCGCACCGCGCTCGACATGAATTTGCAGCGCGCCGCCGACAACGCTGTCGAAACGCTGCTCAAGCAGCATGGCCGCGACTACAACGTCCGGCAAGCAGCGGCCGTACTCGCCGATATCGACGGTTCGGTACGCGCCATGGTCGGTGGTCGCGACTACGGTGCCAGCCAGTTCAACCGCGCGACGGATGCGCAGCGCCAGCCCGGTTCGTCGTTCAAGCCTTACGTCTATGCCACCGCGCTGATGAACGGCTTCAAGCCGACTTCGGTCGTGGTCGATGGCCCGATCTGCATCGGCAACTGGTGCCCGCAGAACTACGGCCGCTCCTATTCCGGCTCGATGACGCTGACGACGGCGCTGACCAAATCGATCAACGTCATTCCGGTGAAGCTGTCGATCGCGCTCGGCGGCAATGCCGGACCCAAGGCCGGCCGCGCCAAGATCATCGAAACCGCGCGCAAGTTCGGCATCAGGTCGCCGCTGCCGGATACGCCGTCGCTGCCGATTGGCGCCGACGAAGTCAATGTGCTCGAACACACCGTCGCCTATGCCACCTTCCCCAACAAGGGCATGGCCGTGACGCCGCACGCGCTCCTCGAAGTGCGCTCCGCCGCCGGCGAAACCATCTGGCGCTTCGACCGCGACGGCCCCAAGCCGCGCCGCGTGATCCCCGAACAGGTCGCCGCCGATATGTCGCTGATGATGAGCAAGGTCGTCGAGGAAGGCACCGCCCGCCGCGCCACGCTGAGCGGCGTCAAATCCGCCGGCAAGACCGGCACCACCAACGCCTATCGTGACGCCTGGTTCGTCGGCTTCACCGGCAACATGGTCTGCGGCGTCTGGTACGGCAACGACGACTACCAGCCGCTCAACCGCCTGACCGGCGGCGCGCTGCCGGCCATGACGTGGCACGAGATCATGGCCTATGCCCACCAAGGCATCGAACTCAAGAACCTGATCGGCGTTGCGCCCAACCCGTCGACTACCGCGCCGGCCGATATCGTCACCGAAGGCACCAAGAGCGGTAACGACAACCTGCCCCGCCCGGCCCTGCTGACGGATCGCGGTTCGCAGACGCTCCAGCGCATCGAGCGGCTGATGGAAGGCCTTGCGACGCCGCCTGCAAAACCCGGCGAACGCACCACAGGCCTCGGCCCGCAACCGGCGCCATCGCCGGTCCCCAACGCCATCTCCGCCGCCGAGGGTAATCCGCGCGCGCCTGCGGTGCGCAGCAATTGAACGTCCAGACCGGACTTCGCCCGCACGCGCTTTGGCGATTGACAAGTCGCGCGCGGCACGCCACCGCTCTGGTACTGGCCACGTTTGCCGTAGTTGATCGGGACTGATCGTGCGGTTGTTAATGGGATCGCTGTTCTGCTTTGCCCTCGCTGCGGCCATCGGCCTCGGCTCGACGTGGCTTGCGATCACGCGGGATGTCGCCTTCGGCGGCCTGCACATCGGCGCATGGACCGCGCGGCCGAAATCCGGCACCGCCGACATCGACCCCTACTCACGCGCGGCCATCGAACGCAATGGTGCATTGCCGGTCGGCCTCGGCGACGGCGTCGCCTTCGTCGCCACGAGCGATGAAAACAAGCGCGTACTCGACGGCCGCTGCGACGTGGTGATGGCCGGTACGACGCCGCAGGCGCGATTCTTCACGGTCACGCTGTACGACCTCGGCGGCAAGCTCATTCCCAACGCGCTCAATCGCTCAGGCTTCACCAGCCAGGAACTCATCCGCGGCGGCGACGGCACATTCCAGGTGTCGATTGGCCCGCGCGCGCGGCCCGGCAACTGGCTGCCAACCGGCGGCGTCGAACGTTATCTGATATTCCTGCGCCTCTACGATACGCCCGTCGGCATTCAGACGCGGGCCGGACGTGAAACGCCGATGCCCAGCGTCACCGTGGGGCGCTGCCTATGATCCGCTGGCTCCTCTTGCTCATTACCGGCGTCGTGCTGGGCGGCATCGTCCATCTGGCGACGATCCTGTTCCTGCCGCGCACTGCGACGCGCGACGCTTATTCGCGATTGACGCCGGTTGCGCCGGTCAACACCATGAAGCTGCTGCCGCAGCCAACGCCCGAGGGCGCGCTGATGCCGCTGACCGATCCCGCCTTCGCCAGTGCAGTCTGCCGCTACGACCTCACCGATGGCCCGCTTAAATTGCTGGCGCCGGTGAGCCAGGCCTACACATCGGTGTCGTTCTATACGCGCTATGGCGCCGCTTATTACGCGATCAACGACCGCGCTGCCGGCCGCCGCGTGATCGAACTCGATCTGATGACGGGAAAGCAGCGCGCCGACGTGCCGGAGGACGAAGACGTTACCGCCGCCGACCGGCTGATCGTGGAGTCTCCGACGACAACCGGGCTGATCGTGGTGCGTGCGCTGATCCCGGAGCCGAGCCTGATGCCGATGGCGCAACGCGCCGTCTCGGCGGCAAAGTGCCAGCCGCCGGAAAAGTAGTCCGAAGCGCTGCGTTTACCAGCGGTCGCGCTCGCGGCGGCGGCGTGGTTCCGGCGGCGGCTCCGCATACGACTGCTGCTGATTGAATATCGCCTCAAAGAAATTCGGCTGCCGACCGTTCGGACCATAATCGGACGGAAAGCCGCTTCGCCGGTGAGAATAACGCGGGTTTTTGACAGGCCCTCTTCCTTCACCAGTTCAAACAGCTTCGCGGCATTTTCAGGCGCGAGGCGGACGCACCCGTGCGACGCCGGGCGGCCGAGACGCTTGACGTCAAAGCTGCCGTGGATCGCGTGGCCCTTCATGGTGAAGAAGATCACATTCGGCATGGGCGCGTCGTCCCATTCCTTCGAGAAATGGTCTTTCTCCATGCGGAAGGTCTTGTAGGAGCCGGACGGCGTTTTATGCCTGGGCAGGCCGGTCGATACCGGCCAATCCCAACGCTGGAAGCCATCGACGATCACGGTCATGCGTTGCGCGGACTTATCGACGTTGATGACGATGTCGGCGCGGGCCAGCGAACTCGCCCCCACGCTCAGCATCCCGGCGAGCGCCGCAGCGACAGAAAACGCAACGATACGCATATTCCCAGCCCCTGACGCCGCGGACCGATATTGGCTTCAGGCAACAATCCAAATCAAATCAAATGTTTGTGGCGGCCGCCGGATTATTCCTGACAGCGGCGGGAGGTATTTAGTTCCCACCCAGATCCGGCTGCCCGGCCTGCGCAACGCGGCGGCCGGCGCCCGGACGGACGGCCTTCGGGAAATGCAAGTCCGGGACGACGTGATTGCCGGCAATCTGCTGCTTCATCATCGCAATGCCGCGCTCGACCTCGACAGCCATCGGCGTCGGCGTCTCGATCACCAGCCGCTCCAGCGCAATACGATAGGACGCCGCGCGCTGGTTCAGCGATTGCTGCACCCACGCAATCACCAGAACGTTCTCCGCCATGCGCGAACGGGCCTCGCCCTCGCCTTCCGGCAGCGAGTTCACATAGGCGAGGCTCTTCTTGCGTTTGTCGTCGATATCGATGACGCGGCGCGCCAGCATGAAGAACGTGTCCATCCGGGTGATATCGGCTTGGATATCGTCATTGACCTTCATGTAACGCGCAGTCGCCGAGCGGTACGCCGTGCCCCGCAGGTGTTCGCTATAGGCATTGACGTCAAACGTATTCCATTCCGGCTGGAACGACCGGCTGATCCCGTATTCATTGAGTACGCTGTACCAGCGATTGCGCTCATAGGGCGGCTCGATCAGCGGATAGGCCAGATCGCGCAGCATGCGTTCATCGTCGGTAAGCGGATATTGCGAAGGCTTGATACCCTGCGAACGGGCGGCTTCCTTGCCGACCCACTTGTGCGTGTCGTCCGAAACGAGTTCGGGGCGAACGCGATCAAAGTCACCGTTGAGCGCACAGCCTGAACCGAAGGTGTGGAGTGTCAGTGCGGCTGCGAGGCCGATCAGGCTTCGCGCCAAGGAGAACCTGGCTGCGCCAGCGCTCACGAGCGGCGCGCGCGCCGCCGACGCTTGCGGCCCGCCTGATTGCCCGACGACGCTTCTGTCGGCGGTTGATCCGTCGGACGCTCGATACGCACCACCGGCAAGATCATGATGGTGGCGGTTTCACCCGCACCAACCTGAAGCTCACGCACGTCGCGCCGCCCCTCGGGAAAATTGATGACTGTTCCCATCGCTCCGACTCCCCCTCACTGGGGATGCACGCCACCACGCAAAATGACTGCTTCAATGACGATAGGACAACTTCTTGGTTAACGGCCTGTTAAAGGCAAATGGGTAAAGTGACGGCGTCTGGTTCCTTTTGTGTGCGTCTCTAAAGCGTGGAGTCATTTGCGTGACATCGCCGTTCTCCAAATACGAAGATTTTGCCGGGCTGGTCAGCCAAAACGGCATCGACATGCAACCCACCCTGCTGCGCGTCCTGACGGATTTCTACGTTCAAAAGCTGACGCATACGGTGCAGGAAGAAAAACATTTCACCGAACTGGCCCTGCGGCTGATTGAGGAAGTTGACGCGGAAACCCGCACCATCACGGCAGAACGCCTGCGCGCCTACGGGCCCGCGCCCGCCGAGGTGATGGCGCGGCTGATGCAGCCCGCGAATGAAGCTGCCGTACCCTCGCTGGATTCAGATACCGCACCTCGGCCGGCCATCGACGAGGTTCAGCACGAAGCCGCGCCGGGAATCGTGAAAACGCCACCCGCACCGCTCTCGCCGCCGCCTGCAGCCGGCGACGCCGACCGCATGGCTGCTGCGCATTTCAGCGACATGTTCTTTGCCGCCGCCAGCGCCGAGCGTCAGGCCATCATGCGCCAGCTGGAAAACGGCCTGGCGATGCTGCCTGCCCTTGCGCAAGCCGATGCGGCCGCGACCATCGGCCGGCTCGAAGCAGCGGCGCTGAAAGGCCGCCCGTTCGAATTCGTGCGCGAAATCGAAACCGCGCTCGGCATTCCGCGCGTCTATTCCGAAAAGATCGTCACGGATATATCCGGCGAACCGATGCTGGTCGTCGCGAAAGCGCTGGCAATGCCGATTGATGTCCTGCAGCGCATCCTGCTGCTGCTCAATCCTGCCATCGGCACGTCCGTGCGGCGCGTGTTTGACCTGTCGGAGCTTTACCAGAACCTCGCGCCGCAGGCGGCGCTGCGGCTCATCACGCTATGGCGTCATTCAGGCGTGCCGCGCCCACCCGTGCATCAACCAACTCAACCTCCGGCATCCACGCAGCCGGGCCATGGCGCACAGCGTCAGCCCTTGGCCACACCGAAGCGCGATCAGCGCGCGAGCTGATCCAGGAAATGGCGGCCGGCGCGGTCCTCGACCTCGACAATCCAGAGATCGGGATCGAAACGAATCTCCTTCGTGAGCTTGGCTTCGATGTCGGCGTCCGGCAGCGCCGGTTGCGGCATGCTGGCGGCGAACATGCGGTCGCCCGGGTCGTCTTCGCCGAACGCGCTTTGCGGCGCGGGGCCGTAAAGGTCCGCCGTACCGTCAAGCCGGCTTACCTTGACGAAGATCGCACCCGCCTCTTCGGACCCGCGACGGCGCAGCACGGCATCCAAGCCCTCGACCTGGCAGCGGCGGAGATAGGCTGAAACCCAGATGGCTGATTTGAGACGCATGGCGGGAGACTAGCAGCCGCCGCGTACGCGGCAACGCACCACGTTACAGCGGACGGCCGGTAAGACTGGCGAGTTCGCGCGTTAGGCGTTCGGACACCTTGCCAGTCACCGGCAGGCCGCGGCTGCGCTCGAAGTTTTCGATTGCGGCGCGCATTTCCGGACCTTCCTTGCCAGTCGATGGGACCGGGCCGTAGCCAAATTCGTTCAGACGGCGCTGGATCGCGGACAGCGAAGGCGCAGCCGGCACGACATTGACCGGAACAGATGCCGGCGGCACCGGCGCGGCATTCGCGACCCGCGCGGGCTGTGCCTGCGGGGCCGGCGATGTCAGCAATTCGGCAATCTGATCCCTGTCGCGGCGCGGCGCGGCAACCTGCTGGACCGGCGGCGGAACATAGGCGCGCGGCTGCTCAACAGGCGCGGCTTCCACCGGGCGTGAACGCGGCATGGCACTCGTATTGACATTAACGAGCGCGCCCGTTGCCGGCGCATCGGCTGCAATCGGCGAACGCTTGAACGTAAAAATCGGCGCGGGATGCGGCCCCGGCTGAAGGTAGAGCGAGTTGATGACAATGGCGCCTGCCGCAACGCCGGCGGCAATCGCCAGCGCACTGTCGCGCGGACGGCTCAGCAGCGTGCCGCCAGCCCACAGCAGCGGGCGCGCCCACATGGCGATGCCATCGTTGAAGTCATCGCTGACGCGAGCATTTTTTTGATTTCGTTCACGCACGGAGCTTCACCGGAAGTTTGTTGTCTGACGCAGTCATTGTTGTTTCGGCCCGAACCGCAGGAGTTTCTGCGGGCGCAGGATCAATCGGCAGATGATGGACTATCTTGGCCGAATTTGTGGCGGCGCGCGATGCTTCGCAATCAATCGGCATGCGCAGCGTGATGCAGGTGCCCTTGCCCGGCGTGCTGCGGATCATGACTTCGCCGCCATGCAGGCCGACAAGTCCCTTCACGATGGACAGGCCGAGGCCGGTGCCGTCGTGCGGGCGATCGTAGGAGCTGCGCGCCTGGAAGAACTGGTTGCCAATCTGCGGCATGTCTTCGGCGGAGATGCCGATGCCATTGTCTTCAACCGAAATCAGAATGTCCCTCTGGTCGGTGCGCGCCACGACCTTCACCCAGCCGCCGCGATCCGTGAACTTGATCGCGTTCGACATCAGATTGATCATGATCTGCTTGAGCGCCCGCTTGTCGGCGTTGATTTCCGGCAGATCGTCCGGCAGGTCGAACCGGAGTTCAAGACCACCCTCGATCAGCTTGAGCGCAAACAGGTTGCCGCAATCGGTGATGACCGCTGCCGGCGCGAAAGGTTCGGCGCGGATCACGAATTCGCCGGTGTCGATCTTCGACATATCGAGAATGCCGTTGACGACCGACAGCAGGTGATGGCCGGACTGGTTGATCAGGTTGGCGTATTCATTGCGGCGGTCCATCGACAGCCGCATCTCGGTCTCTTTCATCAGCATTTCGGAGAAGCCGATGATGACATTGAGCGGCGTACGCAATTCGTGGCTCATGGTCGCGATGAAGCGGCCCTTGGCGTCGTTGGCGCGTTCGGCTTCCGAACGTGCTTCCTCAAGGCCCAGTTCCTGCGCCTTGCGATCGGTAATGTCGCGCATGACGGCGACGACTTCGCGCGAATTGAGGCCGGCCTGTTCGCCGCCGGCGCGGTCCAGCGGACGGCAGCGCATTTCGATCCAGATGAAGCGCACCGAAGTCTTGCCGGCCGCATCGGTGAATTCGCGGCGGACGCGGAATTCGACCGACTGGCCTTCTTCCTCCGACAGCGTTTGGCTGAACGCCGTCAGATAGGCCGGACGGTCGCCGACATGCACGCGGTCGAACAGCCCATGGCCGTGCAGTTCGTCGGCGGGCATGCCAAACAGGGATTCTGCCGCGGGCGACGCGAACAGCACGGCGCCGTTCGGGCCATGGCGCGTGATAACGTCGGTCATGTTGCGCGCCAGCAGGCGGTAACGGTCTTCCTCGGCGTAGAACAGCCAGAAGCTCATCCGCGCCAGCGATTCAGCGCCGAGTGCGATGCCGGTGGCATAAAGCGCGGCGGAGATAATACCGAGCGCGGCCAACGTCGCGTGGTCGTTCACGATATCGAGCTGCGGCAACAGGTTGGCCGTGTTGCAGAACATCAGGAGACCGGCCGCGCACAGCGCCAGCGTCGATGCCGTCGCCACCACGCGGCGCGACGCCGATAACGATGCTTCGAGCGGAACGATCACCAGCCAGATGGCGGCAAATGAGGTCATGCCGCCGGTCTTGGCGGCGACGATTGTAATAATGCCGGTCATCGCCAGCGACGACAGCATGTGTGCGCTCTCGTAGCGGCCGGTGCGCGACAGAAAGTAAGCGGTCAGGATCGGCGCCACCAGCCAGGCGAACACCACGATCTCGAGCATGCTCGGCACGCCGCGCATCGCGAGATAGGCCGGGAACGCGACCAGCGCGACCGAAGAACCGATGAGGCGCGGCGCGATGAAGGCACGATGGCGCGCAGTCGTCAGCGCATCGTGCTGCACCGAAGGATGCACCAGCGCATTGACGTAGTCGCGGATTGGATCGAGCAACTTCACGCTTTTTTACACGTCCGTCCCTGCGAACGCGCTCCCCTTATTACGCCGGGGATCGTGTCAGACGCGACTTAAACGAAAGCTAAGGCGCGCCGCGGCGAGGCCGCCTGAACGGCTTGAAACGCCCATATCGCTGCTATTCAGGGATAATGGTGAACAGGACCTTGAATGGTGAACAGACCGTTGAATGGTGAACGCTTGGTTGCAGCGTACAGAAACACCGCAATTACCGGCATTTTCCACGCATGCGATGAAATCAGGGCTCAAGCCGAAATCCCGGATGATTCAAATTTTACGAAAATTTTCGAAGCCTTTGAATCGCTCTTGAATCAAATCTGCACGGCGAATCCAACGCGGTTTTGAAAGCTCGCTGCTACGTTGGCTGCGGGGAATAAAACCTACGGGACGTTACGGGAGAGGGAGAGCAGGCAAAGGGCAGAGAAAAAATGTTTTTCCTAATCAGGGCTGCGTTCTGGCTCAGCGTCGTACTCGCGCTGCTGCCGACGTTTGCCGGAAAAGATTCTTCACCGCAGCAGAATGTTGCGCAGTCGAACATCGGTACTGGCGAGGCCGTCGTTGCCGCGTCCGCCACGGTGTCTGATCTGAGCGGGTTCTGCAGCCGCCAGCCGGAAGCATGTTCGGTCGGCAGCCAGGCTGCCGTCGCGTTCGGCAACAAGGCGCAGGCGGGTGCGAAGATCCTGTACGACTATCTGAACGACCGCGTGACGCCGAAAGCGACCGGCTCTGTGGCGACGGTTCCTGCCAGCCAGGCAAACCACGCTGCGGTTCCGCTGCCGCCGGTGCGCAAGGTTGCCCAGCCGGTCAACGAGAAGCCATATCGTGGCGCGTCCTCGCGCGACACGCTGACGCCGAACGATCTCGGCCCGTCCTTCCGCGCGCCTTCCGCGCAAAAGGACGCTCAAGCAAAACACGCCGGCTGATTGCCGGCGTCACGGAATTGCCGGCGAACCCTGTTTGCCCCGCCGGCCACCCTACTCTGTTGAAGCCAGAGTGAACTAAGCGAGGTTTTTTTGACTTCGTTCGAACCTCAACTTGGCCTTGTTGCCAAAGCCGCATGTGGCCGCTGCACGGCTCACATGCGGCTTTTTTCTTGGCTCCCACCCCGATTTGGGTGGCGAAAACGGGCGCAATCCCTCATATCAGGCGTGAATGCGGGCGTTTTTGTCCCGCCGCCGGCGCGATGTGGGATCGATCTTTGGACATCCAGGAAATCATCGAAAACTTCGCGCTGCTCGATGAGTGGGATGACCGCTATCGCTATCTGATTGAGCTTGGCCGGGCGCTGCCACCCTTGCCCGACGCAGACCACATCGAGGCCAACAAGGTGCAGGGTTGCGCCAGCCAGGTCTGGATGACGACCAGCGTCGCGCCGGATGGCGGCGGAAATCCCGTACTGACGTTTGCGGGCGACAGCGACGCCCATATTGTAAAGGGCCTTGTCGCCGTGCTGTTTGCGCTCAACTCCGGCAGGCACGCCCGCGAAATCCTCGACACCGATGCCATCGCCCTGTTCGAGCGGCTTGGCCTGCGTGAACACCTCACACCCCAGCGTTCCAACGGCTTCCGCTCCATGGTCGACCGCATCCGCCGGGACGCACAGGCGGCCCTCGCAGCTTAAGACTCGCGCTGCCAGTCGTTAACAAAAATTAACCATCCCCGACCTAGCAGGATGTTGAAAAAGGGTCCTCCCTTGGGCCCGCTAGCGTGATTCCGTCTTGTTAACGCAGGACGGAGGTGAGCGATGCGCGGGATGGATGAGAGATCGGGGTCGCTGTTTTCATACGTCGATCTTGAAGGGCGGATTCCGCATTCGCACCCACTGCGCGCGATCCGC
>CANJBX010000089.1 GCA_947472885.1 Hyphomicrobiaceae bacterium | reverse complement strand
GTCGCTGGGATAGCGAAGTTTGCTTCGGTCATAGCGCCCGCGATTTTCCTTCGTCCACATCGGCGATCTCCAAAAGAATCGGACCGCCTCCCTTGAATCATAAACGATTCAAGAGATTCAAGTTTTCTCCGGACAGGCTCTGATGATGCACTCTTCCATCCCCAATATAGTTTTGCCGATAAAGAATACCTAGCGTATGTCGAGAAGACATTTAAACATTTCGACGAGAAGGGTCGCCGTTACAGGATAGCTGATCTTGCAAACCCAGCTCCCCGCCCAAATTTAATGTACGAGTATAAAGGTTACAAACCGCCCGCCAACGGATGGGCGATATCGCTCGAAAAAATGAAGGTATGGGATGCGGAAGGGAGACTTCACTTTCCCAAGAGTAAGACTGGCCGAATCCAGCGACGGCGCTTTTTTGAAGAGTTGAAAGGAAAGCCGGTTCAAAGTCTTTGGGATGATATTGATATGCTATCTTCCCAAGACCAAGAACGCCTTGGCTACCCCACGCAAAAGCCGCTAGCGCTCTTGGAAAGAATTGTAGCCGCATCTTCCAATGAGGGCGACCTTGTGCTGGACCCGTTTTGCGGCTGCGGCACCACTATCCATGCGGCCCAGAAACTTCACAGGCGTTGGGTCGGCATCGATGTGACTCACTTGGCAATCGCGTTGGTCGAGCGGCGTTTGAAAGACGCATTTCCCGGTATTGTGTACGAAGTGCATGGGGTACCAAGGGACAACGCAGGAGCCCGTGACTTGGCGGAGCGCGACAAATATGAATTTCAAAAGTGGATTACCGCTACCGTCGGCGCGCAGCCCTACAAAGGCGGAAAAAAAGGCATGGATCGCGGCATTGACGGCTATCTACATTTCCGCGATGCCGACAAAAAACCCCAGTTTGCCATCGTGTCGGTCAAGGGTGGTGAAAACATCACGTCCGGCATGGTCCGTGATCTCAAGGGAACTATGGAGCGCGAGAAGGCCGTGCTGGGGCTGTTCCTTACCCTCAATGAGCCAACCCGTGAAATGGAAAAGGAAGCCGCCTCGGCAGGTCTTTATGAGACTGGCGGAATGAAGGTGCCCAAGCTGCAAATTCTCACCGCCGCTCAAATTCTCGATAGCCGCCGCCCGCAAGTACCGTTCGGATTCACGGAAGGCTTCAAAAAGGCCGGGCGAGAAGAAACGAACCAAGATCGGCTACTTTGACTAGTCATTTGCGATCCAAGGGACTCAAGTATATAATTCCCTAAAATTTGGGCGGCAAGAGGCGCCAAGCGGCGCAACGTGGTTTGAAACAGGCGTGGAATGACGGTTGGGCGTGGCGGCATGATTTCGGACGGCATCTGATGAGGCGTGCGCACCCAATCGCCCGCGTTTTGATCGCCAGCCTGCTGCTGGCGAGCGGGATCGGCATGGCTGCCGCACAGGACACGGTCGAAAACCCGTTGCCGCCAACCAGGCAGCCTTCTTCGGCCGAAGCCCCTCCCACGACAAAGCCGGAACTCACCACCGGCACGGCCGAAAAAAAGAGTCAGGACAACACCGAGGCAAAGCCCGCAGAAAAGCCCGTAGCCAAACGCAAGGAAATGACGCTGCCGCGCATTCTCGCTGCAACCGTTGCATGGGACGACGTGCGCGCAGCCCTGACGGCAGCGCAATCAGCGGATGCTGCCGCCGGCAAGGAACCGCTCACCCGGCTGAACGCCGCGGTCGATCCGGCCTATCGCGATGTCGCCAGAAGTCCGGTGCCGGTGCTGTTGCCGCTCGATACCGGCGCGATCCTGCGCGGCACGTCCGCCACCCTGCCCGCGCTTCAAGGCGACGCCGCGAATTTCAAGCCGCAGTTCTTCTTCGCAGGCCCCGCCGGTTACGACGTCGCCTTCACGCTGACCGGCGCCATCACCAATGAAGTCGCACGGTTCGAGAAGAAGGAAGACCCGCTCCTGCTCCTCTCCGGTTTCGCGATGCTCTATGACCTGCCGCCCGCCATGGGTGAGGCGGCCAGGCCGGTAAAGGAACTCGAACCGCTGTTTCCCGGCATCCGCCGGCGGCTCCTCGAAAGCCATGTGCGCTATTCGTTCGAAAAATTCGGCGTTCCTTACACGGTATCAATGCTGTGCTTCGATGGCCGCGCCCATGCGCGCTGGGTGACATGCCGCGAGGCCGACAGGATCATCGAAAAATTCATCAAGTCCCTCCAGGTTGCCGGCGGCACGCCGCAGCCGATTGCCGCGCAAGGGCCGAACACCATCGAACGCCCCGCGCAAGAGTCGCCGGACTTTACCTTCGCCGCGCCGGGCCGGCTGATCGAGAAAACCGGATTCAAGGGATTCGACGGGCGCGACGACTGGACGGTCTATGCGAAAATCCGCTTTCCGCTTGCCGCCGCCCCGGCCTTCGCCAACTCGCAATCGTTCATGAACTGGGGCAACTGCGACTTCACCGGCAAGACGTCAAAGCGCCAGACCAAGGGTGCGCCCTACCGCTGCAAGATCAATGACAAGCCGCTGGTGTTCGACGAATCCGCGCCGGAGAACCGCGCCTATCCGTGGCGCGACAATTTCTGCGAACACCGCCGCTTCTTTGTCGGCCAGTGTCCCGGCGGCGAAGGCCATCAGGGTCAGGACATCCGTCCGGCAAACTGCAAGCTGTTCAACGACGGCGCCGACCGCTGCCTGCCATTCCACGACGAAGTCGTCGCCGTGCGCGATGGCATGATCCTGCGGGTGCCGAAGCGCGAGTCGCTCTATCTCGTCGTCAACACACCGGGCGAACATCTGCGCTTCCGTTATCTGCACATGCACCCCGACATGCTCGATGCCGCGGGGCTCATCGGTGGCCGTCAGGTCGTTGAGGGCGAATTGCTCGGCAAGGCCGGCAACTTCGACCGCATTCCGAACGGCACCAGCTATCATCTGCATTTTGAAATCCAGGTGCCGACGCGCGACGGCTGGGTCTTCGTCAATCCCTACGCGACGCTGATCGGTGCCTACGAACGGCTGATCGGCGCGCGTGGCAGCGAGTTCGTCGAGCCGGAACGTCCAGCACCCGCGCCTGAAGCCGCAAAATCCGCTGTTCCGGTAGCCGCAGCTTCGCCGGGTGCCGCGCCCGCCGCAAAGATTGCGGAGAAGCCCGCACGCCGCGTGCGCGCGGCGAAGGTAAAAACGCGCGCTGCCCGCGGGGCCGCGAACGCCATCCTGCGACCCTCCGACGCCGGCGTACCGATCCTGACGCATGGTATAAAGACAGGAGAATCGTCGAAGGAATCCAAAGGTGATCGACAGCCCCCCAGCAAGTCGCGGCGAACCGAAGCTGCTTGCAAGACGGCATCTGCTGGTCGGCGCGGCAACGGCAGTTGCCAGCCTCGCGCTGCCAAACCTAACAGCGGCGCAAACGGGGTTTGAAGGCTGGGTCGCGCGGTTCAAGCCGCGCGCGATTGCACGCGGCGTATCGGCAGCGACCTATGACCGCGTCATGGGCAACCTGAAGCCCGACACGTCGGTCTACGCACTGTTCGACAATCAGGACGAAGTCAAAGAGGCGCTCTGGCAATATCTCAATCGCCGCGTCTCGGACATCCGCATCATCACCGGCAAGCAGAAGACGACGGAAAACGCTGCGCTGCTGACGCGCATCGAAAAGGATTACGGCATCGACCGCTATATCCTGCTGTCGCTGTGGGGAAACGAATCGAGCTACGGCGATGTCATCGATAATCCGAAATACATGCGGCCCATCATTCCCGCGCTCGCGGCGCTCGCCTTTGGCGGATCGCGCCGGCGTCCCTACTGGGAAGCCGAACTCCTCAATGCACTCGTCATTGTCGAGCGCGGCTGGGCCAATCCAAAAGACATGATCGGCTCCTGGGCGGGGGCGATGGGACATACCCAGTGGATGCCGGAGGTCTGGCTGAACGTCGGCGTCGATTACGACAAGGACGGCCGCATCCTGCCATTCGGCAAAGTCGACGATGCCTTCGCCGGCACGGCTAACTACCTGCTAACGCGCGGCAAGTACCGCAGAGGCGAGAGCTGGGGCTGCGAAGTCAAGTTGCCGGCAAGTTTCAAGGTCAGGGGAAAGGCATCGCACCCCTATTCCCGATGGCGCAGCATGGGCGTCACGCGTGCCGACGGCGCAGCATTTTCACGGCCTAACGATCTGGTGCGGTTGCGGATTCCCGTCGATGGCGGCCCGGCGTTTCTGACCGGCCAGAATTTTGCGGCGGTCATGAGTTACAACCCGGCGTTTAGCTACGCGCTCGCCGTCTGCCACCTCGCCGACCGTATCCGCGGCAGCGCAGACTTTATTCAGCGCTTCCCGGGCGAGGAAGAGCGTATTCCGACCGTTGCAGAGGTCCAGGAAATCCAGAAACTGCTGACCGCCATGGGTTTCAACACCGATGGCGCGGATGGCCGCGTGGGCCGCGACACCATGAAGGCGGTGCGTGCTTTCCAGCAGAAAATCAACATGGAACCGGCCGACGGCTATCCCGGACTGGCGGTGCTGGCAAGGTTGCGCAAAGGCGCATGATCGGCTTGGATCGGCTAGCATTTTCGGGCTAAGAACGTCCGGGGACGCCGACCAACAAGCCGCCAAGAAAGCTCAGGGAAATGAACAAGCACGACCGCGACGCAGGCACCAACGCCGGCACTGCCCACAACGCGCCCAAAACCGCCGCCATGGAACGTCCCACCGCCGCCGGCGTGAACGCGCCGGCCTTCGGCAGCGACGTCTGCGCCGAGGCGCTGCGTGACCTCAACGTGCCCTATATCGCGCTCAATCCCGGCGCCAGCTTTCGCGGCCTGCACGACTCCATCGTGAACTACCTCGGCAACAAGACGCCGCAGATGCTGCTGTGCCTGCATGAGGAAACCGCCGTTGCGATTGCACACGGCTACGCCAAGGTAACGGACAAGGCGATGGCCGCAGCCGTTCACTCCAATGTCGGCCTGATGCACGCCTCGATGGCGATGTTCAACGCGTGGTGCGACCGCCTGCCCGTCATCGTGATCGGCGCCACCGGCCCGGTCGATGCCGCCAAGCGCCGCCCGTGGATCGACTGGATTCACACCGCACGCGATCAGGGCGCGCTGGTTCGCAATTACACCAAGTGGGACGACCAGCCCGCCTCGCCCGCCGCCGCGCGTGAATCCATCCTGCGCGCTGGCTGGATCGCCAACACGGTTCCGAAGGGTCCGGTCTACGTCAACCTCGACGCCGAAATGCAGGAAATGAAATTGCCGGCCGAATTGCCGGCCATCGACCCGGCGCGCCTGATGCCGAAGGTTGAAACCGGCGCACCGGCGGAACTGCTGCAACAGACCGCCGACATGCTGATGGCGGCGAAGCATCCGCTCATCCTGATTGGCCGCGTCACCCGCGACACGAAAGCATGGGACGAACGCATCGCACTCGCCGAGGCGCTCGGCGCCAAGGTCGCAACCTCAATGCATTGCGGTGCGGGCTTCCCGACCGACCATCCGCTCCATGTCGAGCCGCCAACCACGTTCAACGGCCCCGAACTCAACAAGGCCATCACCGAAGCCGACGTCATCGTCAGCCTTGACTGGGTCGATCTCGGCGGCGCGATGAAATTCCTCGGCGGCCCGCCAAAAGGCAAGGTCATCCAGGTGTCGATGGACCACGTTGCCCATAACGGCTGGAGCATGGACTACATGGCGCTGCCTTACGCCGACGTGCTGATTGCAGCCGACATCGATGTGGTGGTGAAGGGTCTGCTCGACATCGTCAGCAAGAGCGGCAAGCACAAACCGGCGCCTGCTGCCACACCTGCGAAACCCGCCACCGAATATTCCATGACCGGCCCGCTTACGTCCCGTCACCTCGGTATTGAACTCAAGAAGGCCGTTGGCGACCGCAAGACCTCGCTCACCCATCTGCCGATCTCCTGGAACGGCGAATGGTGGCCCTTCCACCATCCGCTCGACTACCTCGGCAGCGACGGCGGCGGCGGACTTGGCGGCGGACCCGGCACCTCTGTGGGTTCGGCGCTGGCGCTCAAGGGCTCCGGCCGCATGCCCATCGCGATCTGCGGCGACGGCGATTACCTGATGGGCGTCACCGCCGTCTGGACCGCCGCGCACTACCGCATCCCGATGCTGTTCGTGATCGCCAACAACAGCTCGTTCTATAACGATGAGGTGCATCAGGAGCGCGTTGCGCGCATGCGCAACCGTCCGATCGAGAACAAGTGGATCGGCCAGCGCATCAGCGACCCTGACCCGGATCTCGCGGGTCTTGGCCGCGCTCAAGGCGCCCGTGGCTTTGGCCCGGTGAAGAACATCGCCGATCTGCCGAAAGTCTATGCGGAAGCCATCGCAGCCGTGGAAGCCGGCGAAACCGTCGTGATCGATGTGCACATCGAACCGGGCTATGCGCCGCACATGGCTGCGGCGATGTTGTCCACCAAATCCGACCGCTCTTGATATAAAAGCAAACAACAGCGGTTCCGGAGGAAAGCACACGATGGCGACAAACGCCGCAGCTACGACGCATGCGTCAAACGACATCCTTGTCGTCGATGACATCGTCAAGAGCTTCAACACCGCCGACGGCAGCCTGACTGCCGTCGATCATGTCTCGCTGTCTGTGAAGCAAGGCGAGTTCATGGCCGTCATCGGCCCGTCCGGCTGCGGCAAATCCACGCTGTTCAATGTGATCGGCGGTCTGGTCGATGGCTACGAGGGCAATGTCACGGTCGGCGGCGAACGGGTCAACGGCCCGCATCCGTCCATCGGCATGGTGTTCCAGGAAGAGTCGACCTTTCCGTGGCGCACCGTGACCGACAATGTCGCCTTCCCGCTCGAGATCGCCGGCATGGACAAGGCCCAGCGCTACGAACGCGCGCGGCATTTCATTGCGCTGGTCGGCCTCGACGGATTTGAAAATCGCTATCCGGCGGAACTCTCCGGCGGCATGCGCCAGCGCGTCGCGATTGCACGCACGCTGGCGTCCGAGCCGAAAATCCTGCTGATGGACGAGCCGTTTGGCGCGCTCGACGAGCAAACGCGTCTTCTGCTGGGCGACAAGGTGCTGCAAATCCAGCACCAGCTCAAACAGACCTGCCTGCTCATCACCCACAACATCACCGAGGCCGTGCAGCTTGCCGACCGCGTGCTGGTGATGACGTATCGCCCCGGCAAGGTGAAGCGCATCGTCGATATCAACCTGCCGCGCCCCCGTTCCTCCGAAATCGTTTCTAGCGAAGCCTTCGGCCGCTACGTCGCACAAATCTGGTCGGACTTGCGCGAGGAAGCCAGCCGCGGCATGCGGGATGAAGAGCAGCAGCGTGCCGGAGCGCATTCGTGAACGCAGCAGCCACAACGCGCAAATTTTCCGAGCAACGGTTCCTGCCGTTCACGCTTGGGTTTGGCGCGCTGGTCGCGTTCTTCGTAGCGGTGGAAGTGCTGATCCGAATCGGCGTCATCAGCCGCTACATCGTGCCGCTACCGACGCAGATTTTCGCGGCATTCGAACGCGTCATTGTGGAAGAAGAAATCCTCTCGCGCTTTCGCGTCACCTTTGTCGAAGCCGCCATCGCCGGGGGTATGATTTCCGTTGTCGGTATTTCGCTCGGCATCCTGCTCTATCGCTTCGACCTCCTGCGCCGCGCCACCGAGACCTGGGTCGCAGCCATGGCGTCGGCGCCGACCGTCCTGATGTATCCCTTGTTCCTGGTGATTTTCGGCCGCAGCATGTGGACGATCATCATGATGGGATTTGTCGCCGGGCTCCCTGCCGTGATCCTGAAGACGCTCGAAGGCCTCTCCGGCACGCGCCGCGTACTCATCAACGTCGGCAGGAGCTTCAACCTCACGCCGTCGCAGCAATTCACGAAGATCCTGTTGCCCGCCGCATTGCCGACGATCTTCGTCGGGTTGCGCCTCGGCCTGATCTTCATGCTCATCAACATCGTCGGCGTTGAATTCCTCATCAATTTCGGCGGGCTCGGCCAGCTCATCAACGACCTCGCCGAGCGTTACGATCTGCCCGGAACCTATGCGACGATCTTCTTCGTCGTGCTGGTCAGCGTCTGCTTCTTCATCTTCACCGAAAAGGTCGAGCGATGGCTGAGACCGGGAACCTGAGCGTGCCTGCCGCGCGCCGCAGCAACGGACCGGGCCTGTGGTCCAATCCGGTGACGTGGCTGCGCATTGCCATCATCGTCGGCATATTGGCGATCTGGGAAGCGACCGCAGCTTCGGGTCTGCTCTACCGTGATGTGGTGCCCTCCCTCCTCGCCATTGGCCGCGCGCTGGCGAAACTCCTGTCCAATCCGGAATATTACTGGCACCTCAGCGTCACCGCTGGCGAAGTCGGCACGGGCCTGGTCATCGGCGGACTTCTCGGCCTCACGGTGGGCATCGCGTTCGGCGCCAGCAAGCTGCTTGGAAAATCCTTCGAGCCGTACCTCTATTATCTGGGACCCACACCCAAGATCATTTTCTTCCCGATCATGATCATGTGGTTCGGCGTCGGCCCCGGCTCCAAGGTCGCCATGGGTGCGATCTCGTGTTTCTTCCCCATCGCCCTGTCGGCCGCTGCCGGCATGCGGCAGATCGACGAGGTATTGATCCGTGTCGGCCGCAGCTTCCGCGCCTCGACATCCCAGATGGTGATGAAAATCTATCTGCCCGCGATGCGGCTGCCGGTCGTCAACGGCGTGCGGCTCGGCCTTGGAGTCGCCATCATCGGAACCTTGCTGGCCGAAACCAAGCTGTCCAACCGCGGCATCGGCTATCTCATCATCCAGGCCTACAGCCTGTTCGACATGCCGAGCATGTATGCGATGCTGATCGTTCTCTTTATCATCGCCATCGGCGCAAACGCCCTCGTCGGCCGTATTGGCCGCTTCGACGCCATCAAGCAGAAGTAAAACCACGCAGAAAACTATCCGGAGGAACCCATGAAACGGCTCGCACTCTTCGCTGCATCCGTCACGTTCGCCAGCCTCGCCAATGTCCTGCCCGTCAGCGCGCAGGACACCATGAAACTGACCATCGGCCAGCGCGGCAACTGGGACACCGCGATCACCGAACTCGGCACCAAGGCCGGCATCTTCAAGAAGCACAACATCGTGCTGGAGATGATCTACACCTCCGGCTCCGGCGAGACCCTGCAGCCGGTGATTTCCGGCAGCGTCGATGCCGGCCTCGCAGTTGGCACGCTCGGCGCCATTGGCGCCTATGCCAAGGGCGCGCCTGTGGTCATCATCGGTGCGGAAGCCACCGGCGCAGCCGACTACTGGTACGCAAAGGCCTCCTCCCCGATCAAGACGCTAAAGGACGCCGACGGCAAGACCATCGCCTTCTCGTCGCGCGGTTCCTCGACCGATTCCGTCGTGCGCGCCTTCATCAACGAGAACAAGCTGACGGCGAAGCCGACGCCAACCGGCAGTCCTTCCGCCACGCTGACCGCCGTCATGACCGACCAGGTCGATGTCGGCTGGGCCGCGCCGCCGTTCGGCCTCAAGGAAATCGACGAAGGCAAGATCCGTATCATCGCCAAGGCGACCGACGCCGCGATGGTGCGCGGCCAGACCATCCGCACCATCGTCGCCAACAAGGAGGCGCTGGCGAAGCGCGCCGACGTGTTCAAGCGTTTCATGGCGGCCTACCACGAAACCATCGACTACATGTATTCGACCAACCCGCAGGTCATCACGGACTACGCCACATTTGTCGGAATCCCGGAAACGCTGGCGAAGCGCGTACGCGATGACTTCTTCCCGAAGGCGCTCATCAACCCTGACGAGATCAAGGGCCTCGATTCGCTGATGAAGGAAGCTGTCGAGTTGAAGTTCATTTCCGAGCCGCTGAAGGCCGAACAGCTCAAGGAACTGATCCAGATTTCACCGCGGGGGTAATTGCATTTCCTCCCTCGTCGGTGCCCGCCTTACCAGGATCACCGGGACAAGCCCGGTGATGACGGGTTGAGGATGACGCGGTAGCCGCGATAAAAACAAAAAGGCCGGCATCTGCCGGCCTTTTCTTTTTTGCAGCGAGAAACCGCTAAACCTTGAACGTCTCATGCGTCGAGGGATGGAACAGTTCCTCCGGCTTGACGAGCCGCGAGGACAATCCCTGCGCATGATGATGGCGCAGGAAGGTCTCCAGCGTCTTGCGATTGGCTTCAAGCCCATAGGCCCAGAAATCGTCCCCCATCAGTTCGCGCACCGACTTGATGGTCTCTTCCACGAACGGCAGTGTCACCTTGGTCGCCGAGGTGTCGGCGAGCGCCTCGAGCGCGAGTTTCTTCGACTGTTCAAACGCCTTCATCACGGCAACAGGCAGCCACGGATGCTGCTCGACCAGGGTGCGGCGCACGCCGACGAGGTGCATGATCGGGAACACGCCGGTGCGCCTGAAATAATCCTTCGCCGCCGCCACCGGATCTGGATAGAGCCAGCCGACATTGGGGTTGGGCTTTGCAAGATGCGGCGGACGCGGCGCGATGAAGCCGTCGAGTTCGCCCTTGTCGATCATGTCCGAGATCGTGCGGCCTTCCGGCGCGCTGACGAGCTTCACGTCGGGTGGCAGCTTGATGGTGATTTTCTCGATGCGGCCCGCATCCTCGATGGCGCCACGCACCCAGTTGATGTCGGATGGCTTCACGCCGTGATCGTCTTCCAGGATGGCGCGCGCCCAGACGTTGGCGGTCAGCTGGTATTCCGGCACGCCGACCTTCTTGCCCTTGAGGTCCTCCGGCTTCCTGATGCGATCGGTGCGGACATAGATCGAGGTATGGCGAAACGCGCGCGACAGGAAGCACGGGATGCCGACATAGGGACTGTCGCCATTCGCGGTCTTGACCGTGAAGCTCGACAGCGAGAGTTCGCAGATGTCGAAGTCGGTTGTGCGCAGCGCGCGGAAGAAAATCTCCTCCGGCGACAGGGTCATGAACACCGGATCGACGCCGTCCATCCTCACCGCGCCGGAAATCAGCGGGCGATTGCGGTCGTAGTCGCCGATGGCAACGGAAAGGCTGAGATTGGACATTGTGTGAACCCGGATTGGCGAAAGCTATTCTCTGATAGCCCGCCCGTCAGGCCCCGACAACCTTGATGCTGGTGTTCGGCTCGATCTTCACGGTCTTGAGCCGCGCAATATGCTTCTCGATCAGGTCCCAGACCGGCGGACCTTCGGTGCCCTCATTGACGCTGGCCCAGCCGGCGACCGTGTAGTCCCTGCCCGCTTCAATGGGCTTGCCAGACTTGAGATGCGTCATGCCGGAAATGCGCGCCCCCATCGGCTTGCTGACATCGAGCGTGTAGCCAAGACCGCCCGAGCGGACCATGTCGCCGCCCTGCGCGTAGTAAGGGTCCGGGTTGAACGAATTGTCAGCGACGTCCTCCAGCACTTCCTTCAACCGCGCCCCGCTCATGGCCTGACGATAGACCTGCGGATAGGTCATCGCCGAAGCGTTGTGGATGTCTTCCACGGTGATATCGCTGCCGGCCGTAAGCGACGTGCCCCAGCGGAAGCCGGGCGACAGCGAAATCTCGGCATCGCGCTCGGTGGTGATCGCATCGCAGATCAGGTCGTCGAACGTACCTGCCATGGTGCCACGGCGATACAGCGTGGTTTCGGTGCGGCCGACGACGCGGGAAAGCTCCTTTGCGAACGGCGCACGCACTTTCGCGATCATCGCCGACATTTCGGCGTCCGGCGCGATGGCATCGGCAAACAGCGGAATGAGCTTGTAGCGGAAGCCTGCGACTTCCATCCCCTTCACTTCGACGTCGAGCCGCGAGATGAACTTGCCGTGGCTGCCGGAAGCGACCAGCAAAGTCTTGCCGACCTTCACCACCTCCGGGAGCGCATCATGCGTATGCGCGGTCAGGATCACGTCAATGCCGTCCACGCGCGACGCCAGCTTGCGGTCGCAATCGAACCCGTTGTGGGAGAGCAGCACGACCAATTGCGCGCCTTCCTTGCGCGCCTTGGCGACGTTGGTGCGGATATCCTCTTCGCGGATACCGAACGACCATTTCGGAATCATCCAGCGCGGATTGGCGACCGGCGTGTAGGCAAACGCCTCGCCCAGCACGGCGACCTTGACGCCGCCCTTGTCGAAAATCTTGTAGGCGTCGAATACCGGCTCCTGCCATTCGGTATCGCGGATGTTCAACGCCAAAAACGGAAAATCGAGCTTCCCGACGATTTCCTTCACCCGGGCTTCGCCGTAGGTGAATTCCCAATGCCCGGTCATGGCGTCGGGCTTGAGCAGGTTCATGCAATCGACAACGTCCTGCCCCTTGGTGCGGTTAGACGTCAGCGAGCCTTGCCAGGTGTCGCCGCCGTCGAGCATCAGCACACGATCCGCACCACGCGAAGCGCGTACCGCTTTCACCACCGTCGCCATGCGGTCGAGCCCGCCGATGCGGCCATAGGTCTTCGTCAGCGCCGCAAAATCTTCCGACGCCAGCGCGTAGGCCTGCGCCGAGCGCGGCGCGATACCGAAATGCTTGAGGAATTCCGCGCCGGTGATATGCGGCGGCTTGCCCCTGGCCTCACCGACGCCGATATTCTGCGACGGTTCGCGCAGCGTGACCGGCAGCAACTGGCCGTGAAGATCGGCCATGTGCAGCAGCGTGATATTGCCGAAGCCGTCGAACTGGAGCAGTTGCTCCTGCGTCAGACGCTGCTGCGCCATGGCGCGCGAAAAGCCAGATACGCCCAGCGCCGCCGTGGCGGCGCCGACCTGCAATATTTCGCGGCGCGTGATCATGAACTTGCTTTCTTACATCCCCCCGCGTGACAAACGAAATATTTATTTTCCGTCGTCTTCATACGTTTCCTGAGATTGCTTAGAACCAAAATAGAATCCGACAATCACGAACACGATATTCAGAAGCGGGGTCAAAAACTCGTATTTTTCCTTCAAAACGATGACGTAGCACAATGTGGCGACAAGCATTATCGCGAGAATCGAAGCTGTATTACCCTTCTTCTCGAAGAAATCTCCAAAAACTGCTTTCACAAGACTTCGGCCAAAAGTCTGGCGAGCTATCGCCTAAAGTTGGTGACGGCCTGATCTTTTAGGCGGCGGTTTCGTCCTGAAGGTCGCTCGCCTTGGCGATGACCTCCAACCCGTTAGTGGACTTTACCCCCAGGATAAGTTTTGGCAAGAGCGCGTGGCCATCAAGGCGACGCCAATTTTTCTGGGCGCCCTCGACCAGCTTGAACACCATAGCGAGCGCCGTCCTGTTCGAGAGACAACCTTTGGATCGGATGGTTCGGTGGCGGAC
>CANJBX010000088.1 GCA_947472885.1 Hyphomicrobiaceae bacterium | reverse complement strand
CGCCTTGATGGCCACGCGCTCTTGCCAAAACTTATCCTGGGGGTAAAGTTCACTAACGGGTTGGAGGTCATCGCCAAGGCGAGCGACCTTCAGGACGAAACCGCCGCCTAAAAGATCAGGCCGTCACCAACTTTAGGCGATAGCTCTCCTGAATTGGATGAAGGCGGGTAGGGTCGCTCCTGGAGTTCTACAGATTTTTGAGGATGCGCTGTACCAAGTTTATAAGCCAAGGACGGTGGCTGCCGACCGCAACCCAGAAGCAAAACTTGAGGCTGCTGACCGCGACCTAGATGCAAAGTTCACGGCCTTCAAAGAACAAAGCGCCGGAAAGACTTTGCACGATGCAGCGAAGGTCGTGCGGGCCTTTATAATCTGGCAACACAACTTCGCCGAGGGCGATAAGCCTGACGACCCGACTGATACGCAAAAAGATCATGCGCGACGCATAGAACGGGCCTTTCTAATTGGTGCGGCCGGGATAGCATTCGACGGATTTGTGTTGCAGCAAACTGATGAAACTCTGTTTTTGATGAACATTGTGGGGACATACTTGGGTCTAGGCCCCGGTGAGGCCGAGGACGAAATTTCGCAGACCTTTGAAGCTTCCGAAGCGGAAGAAGAAGCGACTAAAATTGGTTGGGCCGCCATGACCGACTATCTGGCAAACGGGAAGACTGACAAGCACAAGGTACTTCTGGCCTCGCTTCAAAAAAAAGTGCTGGGGCTGATAATGCAGGCGCGGACCGCGCGGCCACTGTGGGATCAACTGTTCCCACCGGGAGAGCCAGACGAACATGCGCGAGCCGCTTGTTTGCAGTTTGCCCGTAAGTACGGCTGTCGCATCGAGAACAAGTCTGGGCAGCGTGAACTTTGGTTTGTGAAAGTTGCCTGGGCCGCTATTAGCGGACACTGTGCACCAAAGTGGGGAAAACAATGTTCAAGGGTCTAAAGAACGCTCTCAAAACATCGACTGACATGTGGAACGCTTCGGGATATTGGGCCGAAGTAATTGTCGAGTATGGCAAATCCACAGGCACCAATCTTGAAAAAACCGCCAATCTATCTGGCGACAAGCACCTTCTCGACCATTTTTGTGCCAAAGCAAAAGACAAAGGGCTCAGTGCAAAACAGTGCGCCGCGCTCATTTTCGAGCATGGTTTTCACGATACGTCTGTCATTTGAAAAAGCCATCTCAAACCTTGGAATTTTGATTTTGTCTTGATGGATTTGTCGGCGGATGTCGCAGTTGGGTCAATCGCTACCGAGCCATGTCACGCCTGGGCCGACCTTTGTCCGCTATGCACCCAACAGCGACTGCCAAGGATCTTGGGACAGCCTGACGCGAAGTGCCGGGGCAGCAAGTCCGCTCCGTATGCGAGCGGTGGCCATCACATAGAACTAATCTTAGCTGGCACACTGGTGGCACAATGGCTCATCTTTTCGACAGTTAATGCTTGCGATCATTTCTTTGTGCGGGTTACATATCGAAACAACGCCAAATGGTTTTTCGCTGTGTTCATAGAGGATTGACGGACGTTTCAATGGCGGCGCTCCTAAGTGTGATCGATATGGGAGCCACTGCAGCCAATGGAGCACCTCGTTCGGGACGAGGGGGTCGTAGGTTCAAATCCTATCGCTCCGACCACTGTTTTCCCGGCACTTTTGAATTTACGCCATCCGCTGCGCAATGATTGCGCAACAACTATAGCGCGGACCAACCCGCCATCACGCCTCAAGCGCCGGCATTGCGGCCCGCGATCAAGCCCTGGCACACGCATCGCGCAAGGCCGTGCTGGCTGAACCCGCCGGCGGATTCTCCGCCGCAATAAAGTCCCGGTATGACGTCGCCCTGCATGTCGATGACTTCGCACTGCGCGTTGATGCGCACGCCGGCGCGCGTGTCGTGGAGAACCGGCGTCGCCCACGCGGCATAGAAGGGCGCTGTCGCAATCTTGTAGAGCGGCTTCGGCTTTCCGAAGTCGGCGTCCGTGCCCGCGTCAACGAAAGCATTGTAGCGCGCAATCGTTGCTTCGAGTTTCTCCGGCGGCATCGGTACGCGCTGGTATTTCATGCGGATCTTGGCGGCCAGTTCGGTAATCGTATTCGCACTGAAGAAAAAACCGCTGTCGATATCGACAAACGGCGGCTCTGGCACCCATTTCTGGCGCGCTGCGGCTTCGGAATCGAAGATCGCCCAGATCGGGCCGCCGCCATTGTGGCCGTCGCCGATCCCCGCCATCGCCGCATTGAGAAAGTTGTTCGGGTTGTAGGCGACGTTCCTGGCGTTGAGGTAGCTGCCGGGAACGTACGCCTTGACGCCATTGTAGTTGTTCGACGTGAACGCCGGGCCGGTCTCGTCGTAAAACCGCTGGCCCAGCATGTTGACCATGATGGCGTTCTGCCAGTCCGAGACGAAAAGCCCGGTAGCGCGCGCCTTGTCGAACACTTTGCTGTCCGGCTGCCAGTTGAGATGCTGATAGCCGTACTGGCAGCCGATCCGTCCAGCTTTGGTGATGGCATAACCGAATTCGCCGGTCTGGTTGAACAGGCCCCACAGCGCAGCGCCCACGGCCATCGCCGCAATTTCTCCGCTGGCGTCCTGATCGGACCACGGCATGCCCGCGAGGCCGCAATATTCTTCGGTCAGGCGCGGATCGAACATGCGGCGAAAGTTGACGTTACCGATCGAACCGCCGGTGCCGACAATCACGGCCTTGCGCGCGCCGATGGAAAGGCGCGTACCGCGATGCTCGACTTCGATTCCGGTGACGCGGCCCGATGCCGGGTCCTCGCGGTGGATCGCCGTCATTTTATGTTCGAGCAAAGTCTCGACGCCGGCGCGCCTGGCGGCTTCGATCAGCGGGTACATCAGCCCGGCGCCGATGGAATAGGTCGCCCTGACCGCGGGGTCCACCGGCTTGCCGGTATGCGCCAATGGCCAGTCGAGCGGCACGGCATGCATCTCGCGGGGCACCGAGTTGCCGACTGAAATGCCGCCGCGCTCGTCCGGAGCCTTGTCGGCGAACGTCACGCCGTGCGCCAGCAGCCAATCATAAGTGGAGACGTTATTGTCGGCGAAGGCGCGCACGATTTCGCGGTCGTTGTAGCGATAGTCCGGAGCGCCGTTGGGCTGCACGACTGACCAGTCGGTCAGATCCTGAAACACCAGATCGGGCGAATCCGCGATCCCGTATTTTTTCTGCGCGCTGGTGCCGCCGCCGAGCGGCACGTTGCCGCCGCTGGTGATGGCGTGGCCCCCCATGTGAGGCTGGGCCTCGACCAGGATGACGGAGTTGCCGGCCTCGCGCGCGGCAATCGCCGCCGGCAGGCCGGTCGCGCCGGAACCGATCACAACCACGTCCGCTTCAGAATGCCATTTCACGTCAGGTGTTCCCCCAGCTTGCTTCCAGCGATCGCTTTTAAAAGCGCCACGCGGCCTGTGATTTACACCAGTTGAACGGTAGTTTGGAACTCGAAGTTGTGCCACGGCGCGGAATCGGCGAAGTGGAACCGTGACAGGTCGTTTCTGTGGGGAAATCGTGATGAGAAGAAGCTGTCTCATAAGGACGACCGCCGCGGCGCTTGCGCTTTTCTTTGCGCCGCCGGTTTCCGGTTTTGTCGATGTGGGCATTTCCCCCGCGATGGGCCAGCCGGCCGCGCCGGCGAAACCACAGTCCGATGCGCTGGCCACCTACAACAACGCGGTGAGCGAATTCAAATCCGTGCTGGGCCAAAGGCGCGCGCAGATCAATGCGAAGCAGCCGCTGCCGGAGCGGCCGGGGCAGGCGCTCTACCTTGCGCGCGTCGCCATGATGAGCGCCTACAAGGATCTCACCGACGCGCAACCCTCCCGGATTGGACGGCCCAACAAGTTCAAAATTCCCCCGGCATACTTCGATGCCGGGATCGAGCCCTTGATCGACGAATACGTCGGCCTCTTTGCCATCATGCAGGCGGGACCCGCCAGCGCGCAGAACTCGGACACCCCGTTCAAGGATGTCGTCGATCTGGCAACCGCCATTGCGCGCGCCAAGGGGCTGGATGCGGCAACGGCCGACGCCGCGGGCCGCATCAGCCTCGGGCTGTTCTTTGCCGAGACGAACGGCAACCAGAACATCGGCAATGCACGCTCGAACACCTACAAGGGAAGTTTCCAGACCGGCGTTCCCGAAGACCAGAAAGGCCAGGCGAAGTGGGCGGCGATCAAGAAGGCCGTTGCGGCCATTGATCCTGCGCTCAACGCCCGCGACGACCGGGAAGAGGCGCGGGTCGGTAAATCAGATCATCGGTTCAACCACTGGACGGCGGTGCGCAACGGCCTGATGAACGCGCATGCGGAGTTGTTTGCGCAGATACCGGCAATCACCAAAACGCTGCCGAACCAGATCGACCAGATGAAGCTCTTTGAACTGATCCAGATCATCCCGTCGCCGACGCGCTCGGCGCTCAGGTCGGGCGATCTGCTGGGCTATCGCATTTCAGAGCCGCGCATCATGGGATACCTGCGCAACAACAGCGTCTTCACGTTCGGCGCAGCCGACAGGGCCAAGACATCGGCGACTTTCCGCGAAATTCTCGATGCCATGTGGCTGTTCAACGAGAAATTCGAACGCGCGCTGTCCAAGCTCAACGAGATCAAGGCCGGATCGAAGGTCTAGGCAGGGTCCGTTCGGCACAGGTCGGCAGGCGGTCGGTGTGCGTGCGTGGCATCGCGTACGCGCCGATGGGTGCTGCTTTTCCCCGGATTTCGGGCAAGTCCGTGCCATCCGGCGTTCAATTCCGGCGCCTGGAAAGCACCGGCAGCGCGCGTGCCGGCATCGCGTGCTGTGAAAAACCCGCGGATGCGAACGCGCATCCGGTGCCCCGATTTTGAACTTTGAGAGAATCGGTAGAGACTTATTCCCGGCGGCAGATGCCGTCCTGCACCTAACGAGGTTGCTATGGCTAAGAAGGCAAAGAAGGCGAAGAAGGCGAAAAAGGCAAAGAAAGCCAAAAAGAAGAAGTAGAGCGTGTTTAGGGCTCGGGTGTTACCCGTTAAGACGCCCGAGCCCTCTCTGTTTAAGCCAGGTTGTTTTCGATCCGATTTTGTTTAGTCGTCTTCCTGCAACGTTGCGTTTTGATCGTTGCGCCCTCACTGCCGTGATCCAGTTCCAGTGTTGATCCGGCGTTATCCACAGTCCAGTTTGCATTAGCTCGATACGACTTGAGCTTCGCGTCGCCAGCGTAAAACGGAAAGATCGCCATGACCGCCGCGCCGGATGGTTCGCTGCCGCTGCTGGCGTCTCCGTTGCTGCTCGGCAAGACGGCCATCATCACCGGCGGAGCGGGCGGCATTGGCCGCGCGACCGCAACGCTGTTTGCGCAGCATGGCGCGCGCGTCGCCATCCTCGATATGGCCGGCAACGCGGTATCCTTCGCCGACGAACTGGGCGAGGCGCATCTGGGTGTGGTGGCTGACGTCAGCGATGAAGCCGCCTGCACGAAGGCCGCGGCGCATGTCATCCGTGAGTTCGGCCATCTCGACATTCTCGTCACCATGGCGGGCATCGTGAACCCCGGCGGCATCACCAGTGTCGCGCAGGAAGAATACCAGGCGACCATGCGCTCTCACGTCGATGGCACGTTCAACATGTGCCGCGCCGCGATCCCGCATTTTCGGGAGCGCCGCGCGGGCACCATTGTCTGCATGTCGTCGATTGCCGCGCAGCGCGGCGGCGGGTTGCGTGGCGGTGTCCATTATGCGGCGGCGAAGGCAGGTATTCTGGGACTGACCAAGGCCATGGCGCGCGAACTTGCGCCGGATAACGTCCGCGTTAACGCCGTGTGTCCCGGCGCCATCCATACCGGCAAGCGCAACCTTGCGGACATGAATGCGCAGTTCGCCGGTAATGGCCTCATTCCCATGGGCCGGGTAGGGATGGCGGCGGAAGTCGCCGGCGTGTTCCTGTTCCTGGCGTCCGATCTTGCGTCCTACGTCACCGGCGCGACCATCGACGTCAACGGCGGCATGCATATTCACTGACGGCGTAGGCTGTTTGATCTATCCGCCCGACATGCTGATGCGCAGGTGGCGAGCGGCGGCGACCATGTTGACGAGGGCGGGGCGGACTTCGTCCCAGCGGCGGGTCTTCAATCCGCAGTCCGGGTTGATCCAGAGCTGCTGATCGGCCAGCCGCTGGCGGGCGCGTTTCATCAGGTCCGTCATCTCCTCGACATCGGGAACGCGTGGCGAATGAATGTCGTAGACGCCGGGCCCGATCTCGTTCGGATAGCGATGGGTCTTGAACGCATCCAGCAGTTCCAACTTGGAGCGCGACGTTTCAATCGAGATGACATCGGCATCCATCGCCGTGATGGCGTTGATGATGTCGTTGAAATCCGCGTAGCACATGTGGGTATGGATCTGGGTTTCGTCTTTCACGCCGGCGGCGCAAAGCCTGAAACTATCCACGGCCCAATCGAGATAGGCTTTCGCCTCAGTGCGCCGCAGCGGCATGCCCTCGCGCAGCGCCGCCTCGTCGATCTGGATCATCGCCGCGCCCGCGCGTTCGAGATCGGCAACCTCGTCGCGGATGGCAAGGGCGATCTGGCGGCAGACTTCGCGGCGTGAAATATCGTCGCGCACGAACGACCAGTTCAGAATCGTGGCCGGCCCGGTCAGCATGCCTTTCACCGGCTTTGGCGTCAGCGATTGCGCGTATTTCCACCAGCCGACCGTCATGGGTTCTGGCCGCGATACGTCGCCGAACAGGATCGGCGGGCGAACGCAGCGCGAGCCGTAGGATTGAACCCAAGCGTGCTGGGTGAAAGCGAATCCCGCAAGCTGTTCGCCGAAATACTGAACCATGTCGTTGCGCTCGAACTCGCCATGGACCAGCACGTCGAGGCCGATGTCTTCCTGCCAGCGGACAGCCTCCGCCGTTTCGTTGCGGAGAAATTGCTCGTATTGGGCGTCGCTCAACGTCTTTTTGACATGCGCGGCGCGGGCCTTTCGCACCTCCGCGGTTTGCGGGAAAGACCCGATCGTCGTCGTGGGAAACGCGGGAAGATTGAACCGCTGCCGCTGTTGCTTGACGCGGACGGAAAACGGGCTTTTTCGTTTCAGCATGGCGGGTGCCAGCGCCGCCAGCCGGGCCGCAACGGCCTCGTCGTGTACTTTCGGCGATGACCGGCGCGCCGCGGCTGCTGCGGCCGAAGCGGCAAAAGCGCCTTCGACGGAATCGTGCCTACCTTCCAGCACTTTTCCGAGGATACGCAGTTCGTCCATCTTCTGAACGCTGAAGGCGAGCCACGACTTCACTTCCCGGTCGAGCCCGGTCTCTGGTTCCAGATCGAGCGGCACATGAATGAGCGAGCAGGAAGGCGCAAGCTGGATCTGGCTGCTGTTGCGCGCGAGCACGACGGTCTTGAGCCGGTGCGCCAATGCCGGAAGGTCGGCGTGCCACACATTGCGGCCATCGACCACGCCGAGCGACAGGACGAGATCGCGGCGCGCGTCGGCCAGAACTTCATCGAGTTGATCCGCGCCGCGCACGAGGTCGATGTGCAGTCCGGCGATGGGCAGCGAAAGCGCGGTGCCAAGATTGTCGCCGAGGCTCCCGAAATAGGTGGCGAGCATGATTTTCAGCTCGGGAACTGCCGCCGACAACAAGGCATAGGTTTGCCGCAAGGCATCGCGGGTGGCGTCGTCGAGATCGAGTACGAGGCAGGGTTCGTCGAGCTGTATCCACTCGGCGCCCGCGGCCGAAAGGCGCCGCAGAATATCGACATAGACCGTAAGGAGGCCTGGAAGCAGCGACAGCGGATCGAATGCGCGGCCTCTGTTTTTTCCGAGCTTGAGATACGTCACCGGCCCGAGCAGCACAGGACGGGTAGGGTAGCCGAGCGCCTTGGCTTCGAGAAATTCATCGAGCGGCTTGGTCGAGCACAGGCTGAACGTCTGATCGCTCGAAAATTCCGGCACCATGTAGTGATAGTTGGTGTCTAACCATTTCGTCATTTCCTGCGCCGGAACGCCGGCGCCGTGATGCGCGTGACCGCAACCATGATGTTCACCGTTGCCGTGTGCGCCGCGCGCCATGGCGAAATAGATATCGAGCGGAACCGTTCCCCCATTCCAGCCGTAGATTTCAGGTATGGCTCCGACCATCACGCTGGTGTCGAGCACATGATCGTAGAGCGAAAAGTCGTTCGACGGGATGATCGTGACGCCAAGCGCGTGCTGGCGCGCCCAGTTGCCGGCGCGAAGCTCTGCGGCAGCTTTGCGCAACTCCGTCTCGCCGGATTTCCCCGACCAGTAGTTTTCAAGCGCGATTTTCAGTTCGCGGCGTGGGCCGATGCGCGGCGTTCCAAGCGTGGCGATCGGAATCGAAGGAGATGACACGGCGTTACCCCGGTGTTGATGTGAAAGCGGTTAGCCGACTTCGGCGTGGACGGCGCGGACGCCCAGCAGGTGGGCGATCGCGAAGCTCAGTTCGGCGCGGTTGAGCGTGTAGAAATGAAAATGCCGGACGCCCAATTTGCGCAGCGCCATGCACTGCTCCGTCGCAATACTCGCGGCGACGCCTTGCAGCGTCGCGGGATCGTCGCTGATCCCTTCAAACTGGGTGTGAACCCCAGCGGGAATGCCGACCTTGCAGGCTTTCGCAAAGGCCGCGACCTTGGCGAAATTGGTCACGGGCAGAATTCCCGGAACAATCGGTATGTCGATGCCGGCACGCTGGGTCTTGTCGAGAAACCGCGCAAAGGCATCGACGTCGAAGAAGAACTGGGTGATAGCGCGCGTCGCGCCGGCATCGGCCTTGCGCTTGAGTGCGTCGAGATCGGCTTGCGCGCTCGCTGCTTGCGCGTGGGTTTCAGGATAGGCGGCGACGCTGATTTCGAACGGGCGCAACATGCGCAATCCGCGCACGAGGGCATCCGCGTGGTGATATCCGTCCGGCCCCGGTTGGTGGACGCCGTCGGCGCCATGTACTGGATCGCCGCGCAGCGCAACCAGATGCCGAATCCCGGCGGTCCAGTACGACTCTGCGATCTGGTCGATTTCCGTGCGGCTCGCCCCAGCGCAGGTGAGATGAGCGGCCGCCCGCACGCCGGTCTCGCTCTGAATTCGCCTTACAGTCTGATGCGTGCCTTCCCGCGTCGAGCCGCCCGCGCCGCAGGTGACCGACATGAAGGCCGGCTGAAGCACCGCGAGCCGCTCGATGGTTTGCCCGAGCTGGTTTTCCATCGCCCGGGTTTTGGGCGGAAAGAATTCAAAGCTCACCGAGATGCGGCTTGCCTCGCGCGCTTCCGGCGCCGGCGGCTTTGCAGCCGCAACGGCAGCATCGCTGGTGAGGTTCGCGGCAGATAAGGCGAGGGCACTCGGCATCGGGAACCCGTGAAATGAGGAAGATGCGCTAGACTAGTCACGGTGCGCCGATGTAGGTTTGTGATTTACGGCTTGATTTCCATCATCTCCGCAAGGAAACAAAGGAAATGGCGTATAATGAGCAAGAAACCTGCGATAAATGCTAAGCCGAAAAAAGCCGTAACGAGTCCCAGGCCGCGCGCGCGGCTTGACGCGTTCGACCGCAAGATTCTGCGGGCGCTGATCGATAACGCGCGCGCGAGCAACGTGCAGATTGCCGATAAGGTCGGTCTCTCCGAGGCGCCCTGTTCACGGCGCATCCGGCGTCTCGAAGATGACGGGGTGATCGAGCGCTACAGCGCCCAGCTTAATGCCGATGCGGTCGGTATCGGCTTCGTCGCATTCGTGACGCTGGTACTCGACTACGTGACAGCCTCGACGGCGGAGCGCTTCTATCAGGAAATCCGCGCCATTCCCGAAGTCGTGTCATGTTACATCGTGTCGGGCAACTGCGACGCCATTCTCCACGTCTGCTCCGCGGACAGCCGCGCCTATTCGGAAATCGTGTTCAACCGGCTGCGGCGGATTCCCGGCGTCAAGGACGTGCGTTCCAGCTTCGTGATGCGCACCATCAAGGAGAGCCCGTTCGTCCCGCTCGGCGATGAGCCGTAGCCGGTCTTAATTGACGTCAACGGCGGGATGCATATTCACTGACGGCATTTGCGATGTCGCCGCTGCGCTAGGCCACGGCCTTCGCCGGGAAAACGGCGTGCGTAATCGAAACGGACGTGCCTTTGGCGCTGACAATCGTTTCCACCTGGGCATCGAGTTGCTGCGAAAGCGCCTTGACGATGCCGGTGCCCAGTCCGCTTTTCGGCTGGGCGAATACGCCGTCCGGCGGCTTGCCGACGCCATCGTCTGCGACCGTCAGCTTCCAGTTCGCCCCGACCATGTCATAGGTGACGGTGATCCGGCCCGGGACTTTCTCGTCGGGGAATGCGTGCTTGAGCGCATTCATGACAAGCTCCGTCACGATCAGGCCGAGACTCTCGGCTTGCCGGGAAGTCGCGATGCCGCCTTCGCCGACGACGGTCAGCGTGATCGGCCGGCTGTCGCCGATCATCGAGGCCGCAAGAGTCTCGCATAATTTTGAAAGATAGGGCGCTATTTCGATGGAGCCGCTGTTCCCGGATTCGTGAAGCTGCTTCTGCACGGCGGCGATCGACATGACCCGCTTGTGGGCGTCGTGCAGATGGAGACGGGTTTCTTCCGACACCACCGTCCGGGTCTTCATCAGGATGATGCTGGCGATGATCTGCAGGCTGTTGGAAACCCGGTGCTGCAGTTCCTCCAGCAGCACGTCCTTCTCTTTCAGGAGATCGTCCTTCTCGTGTTCAAGAACACGCTGCACGGTGACGTCCTCGATGCCGAGCAGAATGGTGGTGTGCGAGCCGCCTTCGTAGAACACTTTGCGGGCGTTCAGGAGCATGGTGCGCTGCCCGAGGCCGGGGAATTCATGCTCGACTTCGTAGCCCTCCATCACGCCATGCTCGGGAACGATTTTCTCCAGCAGCAAATGCAGCTTGGGAATATCCCATTGTCCGTCGCCCAAAGTGTAAAGTAGCCTGTCTTGGGTGTCTTCGGGGCTGACTTTGAAGGCCGAATAGAAGGACCGGCTCGCGGCCAGCACGCGGAGGTCCTTATCGAGCACCAGGAAAGGTTCGCGAACTGTGTCCACGATCGCCTGCGCGAACGCGCGGGCTTCCTCGAATTGCAGCAGCAGCCGGTCCTTCTCAAGCGCGAGGATATGCTGCGCCGTGAAGTCTTCAATGCCGAGCAGGATCGTCGTGTCGGCGCCGCCCTCGTAGAAAACCTGCCGGGCGTTGAGGCGCATGGCGCGATGTCCGAGGCCGGGGAATGCGTGTTCGACCTCGTAGCCTTCCATCACGCCCTTCTCGGGAATGATTTTTTCCAGCAGCACGCGGAGCTTGGGGATGTCCCATTGCCCGTCGCCCAGTGCGTAAAGCAGCCGGCCTTTGGTGTCGTCCGGGCTGACCTTGAATGCGGAATAGAACGACCGGCTGGCGGCGATCACGCGCAGCTCTTTGTCCAGCACCAGGACGGGTTCGCGAACCGTATCGACAATGCCCTGCGCAAGTGTCCATGCGTCCACGATGGCGGTGAACTGTTCCCTGAATCCGGTTTGTTGCACCAAGCCTCCGCGAATTCACATTCGTACTCCGAAATGGAGTCCGGTCTTGTGTGTCGATGTAGTGGTAGTGGCCAACTCAACGAGGCCTAACCGATTATCGTAAGGCTCAAGCCGGGGCTGAGTCTGTATAAAATTGACCACTATTGATGTATCTTCGGGGCCGATTAAATCTTTAACTGCTGACGTATTAACTGGGAACGATTCCCCCAGGCGAATGTTGGCAACAGATGTCCGATAATAGTCCGAGTCCCCTCATTATCGTCGTTGACGACGATGTATTCGAGCGTATGGGGGCATCCTACATGTTCTCCGATGCCGGATACCGGGTGCTTGAAGCCGGTAGCGCCGATGAGGCCCTGCATCTCTTCGAAAGCAACACGGACGTCAGGCTGCTGTTTACCGATGTGAGCATGCCCGGCTCGATGAGCGGGTCAGAGCTGGCGCATCAGGTCGCCAATCGCTGGCCGAAAGTCGGTCTCATCATCACTTCAGGTCGTCCCAAGCCTGTGCCGCTGCCGTTGGGTGCGCAGTTTCATGCGAAGCCCTACCAGCCGGTCAGCGTGCTTCAGGACGCCAAGGACATGACGGTTTTGCCAAACTGATCCGTTAAAAGAAAAAGCCGCGCGCACCTTCCGGTACGCGCGGCTTTCTTGTCAACGGCACTCAGCCTTGCGGCGTGATCTTGGCGAGCTTGACGTAGTCGCGCCAGTTATCGATGTCCTTGAGCATCATCTGCTGCGCCTGATCGACGGTGCTGATGAGCGGATCGCCGCCGCCGTTGTTCAGGAACGTCTTGGCTTCCGGCGTACCGACCGCATCGACGAACCATTTGTTGATGGCGTTGACGGCTTCCTTTGGCGTGCCGGCCGGAACCGAGGCCGACCACCAGCCGATGACGTTCATCGGAATGCCCTGTTCGGTCATGGTCGGCAGATCCGGCACCGCCAGTAGCCGTTCGTTTGAGCCGACGCCGAGAATGCGCATCTTGCCTTCCTTGTGCTGCGATAGCGCAAAGATCGGATTGTGCACGGCGTAGTCGAGCGCGCCGCTCAGCATGTCGTTCACGGTGTCGGTTGCGGTCTTGTAGGCGACTTCGACCGCCTTCACGCCGGTCTTGGCCTTGTAGATTTCGCCCATCACGGTGGCGTCCACGGTGTTGGTCGCGTAGCTCGCCTTGTCGCCCTTGGCGATCATTGCCTTGGTGAGGTCGTCGATCGTCTTGTAGGGCGACTTGGCATCGACGATGAACATGAACGCCTGACGGTTGATGGTGGCCGCAAGCTGGATCGTCTTGGCGGTATCGACCGGCGGGTTCTTCAACAGGCTCATCATGCCGGCGATGGCGTTGCCGCCGTGGATCAGCACGGTGTGGCCGTCGGGCTTGGCGCGCGCGATATATTCAATGGCGAGGTTGCCGCCGGCGCCGACGCGGTTTTCGACGATGATGTTCTTGCCGGCGGCCGGACGGATCTTGTCGGCAAAGAAGCGCACGATGAGGTCGGCGCCGCTGCCGGCCGGGAAGGCGCAGATGAAGTGGATGTCTTGCGAAGGATATTGTTGCGCATAGGCGGGCCGGGCGAGGCCGGTCGCGGCTGCTGCCGTCAGCGCCGAAGTCGCGGCCAGGAACTGGCGGCGTGAAGTCTTGATCCCTGTAATCTTGGTCATGGTTTCCCCCTTAGCAGGATGTTGAAAAAACCGATCGGGGGCTCAGATTTCTACTGAAATCAGGGTGCTATTGGGAACTTCGACATCCAAAGGAACCGGCGCCCCCTGGGCCAAGATCTGCTCAAGAATCATAAAAAGACGGGAATGGATGTGGGT
>CANJBX010000087.1 GCA_947472885.1 Hyphomicrobiaceae bacterium | reverse complement strand
GCGGAATCCGCCCTTCAAGATCGACGTATGAAAACAGCGACCCCGATCTCTCATCCATCCCGCGCATCGCTCACCTCCGTCCTGCGTTAACAAGACGGAATCACGCTAGCGGGCCCAAGGGAAGACCCTTTTTCAACATCCTGTTAGTGATGTTTCCGTGCCGGTCTACGCTGTGTTTTCCGGCCCGCGCGGCGTATATGGAAGTGATTGCAAACCATATTTACAGACAGAAAGCATGCCGTAGGCACTATCGCCGGGGAGGACGTTCCGTAATCTGTCATTATGCGAATTCGCCTCCGCACTGCACAACTTGCGAACCTTACATTCGCAAAAAAGAGTCTAGCACGACCTGAACTCGCCGTCAGGCGAAGCTGCCCCAGCGTCGCTTGCCGCCAAACACTTGGTCGGCGCGCGATTGCAGCCGATCTAGAAATTCGTAGAGGGATTCACGCTCTCCGCGATTCAAAATGACCATGAATTCGTATTCCATGGCCACGATCATTTCTTCCAACTGGGCGTTGACCTTTTTTCCCTTGGCCGACAACGCAACCGTCACGCGGCGGCGATCCGCTTTGTCCTGATCTCGTGTCGAGAGGCCCTGCTCGACCAGACTGTCGACGATGCGCGTCACCTTGTCCATTTCAAGCGTCGTGTGCGAATGGATTTGCGATGCAGACATCGGGCCAAATCCGCCAAGCACGGTCACGACCTTCCATGCGTTGGCTGGCCGCCCGATATTCTTCACATAGGCATTGGCAATCGCCCGGTTGATCTGGGTCGCCAACAGCGACAGCCGGTAAAACGAACGGTGTTCAAGATCGAGGCGGATTCCAGCATCGTCGCGGGTAGACCGCTTCTCGATCAAGGTCGGCTTTCGTTTGACGGCCATTTCGCTCTCACGTTTCCAGTCCATCCCAAGGGATACGACACGTCACCGGATGCGGCAAGTTCGGCATGTCCGAAACTGCTGCGACCCTGAAAACATTCAAAACCACTTGCATCGACCGAAATCGCGCATCAGAATGATTGTAATTCACAACTGTTTTGAGCGGGACGCTTTGGCATGAACGCGCGCAGCTCTGGTCTGGCTGAGGGTAACGGTTTCAAGCTCGGCCTTTTCGGCTCCAATTGTTCCGGCGGGCTTGCTTTCACGAGCGTCCCCGAACGCTGGGACGCGAGCTGGGACAACAACGCCCGCCTCGCCCTGTTGGCGGACACCGCGGGTCTTGAGTGCATGGTACCGATTGCACGCTGGAAGGGTTTTGGCGGCGAAAGCAACGTCAATGCTAGTTCACTCGAGACCATCACATGGGCGACGGGCCTGCTGGCCAAGACGCAGCGGATGACGGTCTTCGGCACAATCCACGTCCAGATGATCCACCCAATCCTCGCGGCGAAGCAAATCGTCACCGGCGACCAGGTCGGTCACGGCCGCTTCGGGGTAAACATCGTCTGCGGCTGGCGAAGCGACGAATTCGAGATGTTCCGGACCGAGCAGTACGCGCACGACGATCGCTACGACTTCGCCACCGACTGGTGGCGCGTCGTTACATCGCTTTGGGAACGGGACGGCCTGTTCGATCACAAAGGCAATTTCTTTTCGTTCGTAAACCTCGAGAGCGCGCCAAAACCCTATGGTGGCTCTCGCCCGCTGATGATGAATGCAGGCTCTTCACCCGCCGGGCGTGGCTTCGCCATCCAGAATTCAGATCTGCATTTCGACTACTGCCGGACTCCCGAAGACAGCGCTCCGCGCATCGCGGAAAGCAAGCAGATGGCGGAAAAGATCGGCCGCAAAATCCAGGTCTGGATTCCCGCGTCCGTTGTCTGCCGCCCGACCCAGCGCGAGGTCGACGAGTTTGCGCAACACTGCGTCGACAAGGCGGACTGGGAGGCGCTGGAATGGCAGTATCAACTCTATCAGTCTGAGACCGGATCGAAGGGCCGTTCTCCCGAAGAGATCGCCCGGCTGCGCACGCACGACCCCGCGCGCACGGTGCTCGGCTATGGCGGAAGCTATTCGATCCGCGGAACGCCCGATCAGGTCGCGGCTGAAATCAAGCGGCTGTATGATGCAGGCTTATCAGGCGTCGCCATCGGCTTCGTAAATTATCTAAGTGAATTGCCCTATTTCGTGCAGGAGGTGACCCCGCGCCTGGAACGTATGGGGATCCGCAAGCCGATCGCAAATTGAGCTAGAGCCCGCAGGCCTCGCTGCCAAGATAGGCTTCCCGGACAAGCCGGCTGTCAGCGAGCCCTTCGCCTTCCAGCACGATCTTACCCATGTCGAGGACATAACCGCGCTTGGCGAGCTTGAGCGCTGCGTGCGCATTCTGCTCGACCAGCAGCACTGCGACGCCCTGGGCGCTCAACTCGGCGACAATGTCGAAGATGCGTTGCCCGATCAGCGGCGCGAGACCGAGCGAGGGCTCATCCAGCAGCATTAGCCGCGGACGCGACATCAATGCGCGACCGATGACCAGCATCTGCTGTTCGCCGCCGGAAAGCGTACCGGCGTGCTGGTTGATGCGTTCCGCCAGAATGGGAAACCGCGCCAGTACGCGATCGAGATCGCTCTTCGCCTCTGCGTCCCATGGCCGCCAGAATGCGCCGAGCCGCAGGTTTTCCCGCACGCTGAGTTCGCGCAAGGTGCCGCGACCTTCGGGGACATAGGCAATACCAAGCCGCGCGATATCGTGCGTTTCTCGCCCAAACAGCGACCTTCCCTCGCACTCGATTTCGCCAGCCGAGCATCGGACGATGCCCATAATGGCCTTCATCAACGTGCTCTTGCCGGCGCCGTTGGTGCCGACCAGCGTGACCAATTCGCCTTCGCCGACTGTCAGCGACACGCCGTCGAGCGCGACGACCTTGCCGTAAGCCACCTTGACGTTGCGAATGGTGAGCAAGCTCATTCTCTCGCTCCCAAATAAGCAGAGATAACGGCGGGGTCGCGCTGAATGACGGCCGGAGTGCCGGCAGCAATAATACTGCCCGCGCTCAGCACGGTGATGAAATCCGCGATGCTCATGACAAGCCGCATGTGGTGTTCGACCAGCAGGACCGTGAGACCCTGCTTCCGGATACGCTTGATGAGCGCGCTCAATTCAAGAAGTTCGGTGGGATTCATACCGGCCGCCGGCTCATCCAGCAGCAGAAGCTGCGGCTCGCTGGTGAGCGCGCGCGCAATCTCCAGCCGGCGCTGATCGACCAGCGTCAGTTCGTCCGGCTGCAAATCAGACTTGCCGGCCATGCCGACGAAATCCAGCATCGCCCGCGCTTTCTCACGCGCCGCCTTCTCAGCAATCGAAAAACCGAAGAACTCCGCCGCGTTTCCAAGAATCCCGCGATTGATGCGCGCATGCGCGCCGATCATCACGTTTTCGACCACCGACAGTCCGCGCACCAGCCGCACCTGCTGGAAGTTCCGCGCGATTCCCATGGTCAGCACCCGGTCAGGCTTCAAGCCCGTGTAGTCCCGGCCCTTGAAGCTGACCTTTCCGACGGTCGGACGCAAAAGGCCGCTCACGACATTGAAAAGCGTTGTCTTGCCGGCGCCGTTAGGCCCGATCAGCGCGTGGATATCCCCCTCCCCGATTTCGCAGGAGGCATTGTTCAAGGCGAGATAGCCGCCGAACCGTCGGCTGACGCCATCGACGTGCAGCAGCGCCGTCATGACTTATGCAGACTTGGCGCACGCAACAGACCGTCCGGGCGCCAGACGGCGATGAGCACAAGCATCGTGCCGAACACCGTCATTCGCCAGTCCTGAACCACGCGCAGAAACTCAGGCAACAAAGTCACGATGGCTGCGCCTACAATGGCTCCAAGCGGGTTTGAGACGCCGCCCAGCACGACATAGAGAAATGTGATGGCGGAGCGCGAGAAGTCGAACTGGTTGGCGTCGATGAAAAGCGCCTGATGGGCATAGAATCCGCCGGCAAGGCCAGCGACGATTGCACCGAGCGAAAAGGACAGCAACTTGGTTCGCGTGAGATTGATGCCCATCGCTTCTGCCGCAAGATCATCCTCATGAATGGCAACCATGGCGCGACCCAGCCTAACGTGCCGAATACGCCAAACCATGAGATAGGCAATCACACAGGCAACGATGACTTGCCACAGCTCGGTCAATGGCCGGATCCCGCCGAGCCCGGATGCCCCGCCCGTCGACTCAAAATTAAGAAAGAAAACCCGCACGATCTCACCGAAACCGAGCGTAAGGATCATCACGTAAATGCCTCGGATACGCAGCGCGGGCGCACCGGCGACAAGTCCGGCTATGCCGGCGGCGCAACCTCCGGCGACCAGCGCCAGAAAGAACGGCACGTCCGACTTTGTCAGGATCGCGCAGACATAGGCGCCAATCGCCATGAACCCGCCCTGACCCAGCGAAATCAGGCCTGCGGTCATCGGGATATAGAGACTGACACCCATCAGGATGTTGATCCCCAGAAATACCGCAACGGAATCCCAATAGCTGCTGAGCATCCTCTAGCGCTCCGTGCGGATACCGGTCTGGAACAGACCGCGCGGACGAAGGATAAGGATGAGGATCATCAGACCGAACGCAAATGCATCGCGTAGCGAAGACACAAGGTAGGCGACGCTCATCACCTCAACGATCCCGAGCAGTAGCCCACCGATCATCGCGCCGTAGATACTTCCAAGACCGCCGATCAGCATCACGGCCATGCCCTTGATGCCCATTTCGACACCCATGAACGGTGAGATAGCGTTGAAGTTCAGGCCGACCAGTACGCCCGCGATGCCGCCCAGCGCCGACGCCACGCCGAACGTTACCAGAATGACCGTGTTGACGTTGATGCCGAGAATGGCCGCGACCTGAAGGTTTTCGGAGGTCGCACGCATCGCGATGCCATAGCGCGTGCGCGTCACAAACAAATGTAGCGCGATCATCGTGACAATCGCTACACTCAGGATGAATATCTGCGAGCCAGTCACCGAAATGATGCCGAGATTATAAATAACCCTGCTGAGCGCGGAGGGAAACGGAGTCTGCTCTGCGCCGAAGGTCTTGGTCATGACCTCCTGCAAGACAAGACCCGCGCCGATGGTGCTGACGATGGGCGCGAGGTGCGAGTTTCCACGCTTGCGGATCGGACGAAAGGCCACCAGCTCCAGCAGCATGCCAATGACAGCAGACGCAATCAGGCCAACGATCAGGGCAGCGAGCGGTCCAAACTGCCACCACAGCAGAGCCTGCAAGCCAGCAAAGGCGCCGACCATGAAGACTTCACCGTGCGCGAGGTGCAGCAGGCGCAGGACGCCGAAGATCAGCGTGTAGCCGATCGCGACGAGTGCATAAGTGCTGCCAAGCATCACTCCATTGGCGAGTTGCTGGGCAAGCATCTACCTCAACCTGCTCCTGTAAGGCGTCCGCAGTATCAGCGCTTATCGCGTCGGATTTACTGCGCCACCACGAAGTTCGGCCCCTTCACAACCAGTACCGTCGGAACGCGCGTACCGTCGCCGTTCTTGTCGATGCTTGTTGGGCCCATCAGCGGAGCGTCGAGGTCCTTCATGTTGGCCCAGCAGTCGCGCAGCTTGACGCGGTCGGCCTTGAAGTCGGCGCCCGTGACTTCCGTCTTCTTGATGCATTCGCGCATCAGATAGAGCGTGTCGTACATCTGGCCCGACGCGTTGCTTGGCTTTTGCTTGAAGCGCTCTTCGTAATCCTTCACCCAGGCGGCAACCGCCGGCTTGGGATTTTCGGCAAAGAAGTCCGAGGCCGCCATCACGCCTTCGGTGGCGGCGCCGCCAATCTGGATAAAGCGTGGATCATTAACGCCGACGCCAGCGACGATGGGCTGGTTCATGCCTTGCTTGCGCAACTCCGAAACCGTATGCGCGGCTTCGTTATAGAGCGCCGACACTACGATGCCATCCGGGTTGAGGCTCTTGGCGCGAGTCACCTGCGCGGAATAGTCGATATCTCCGGTCTGGAACGAGACCGTGTCCAGCACCTCGATGCCGCGATCCTTCAGCAAGGCCGGGAACACCGTCTTGCCGTCGAAGCTCGAAACCGCATCCTTGCCATCCATTAGGATGACGACCTTCTTGATAGGCGTCGATTGCTTCTTGAGCCAGGCATCGAGCAGCGGGCGGTAGACATTCTCCGTCGTCAGCGCGAAACGAAACGCCCACGGCCGATTGGCGGTGGCAATACCGGCTTTCGCGGCCATAGGGGTGATCATCGTCGTTTCGCCGCGCACGGCGAGCGGGAATGCGACTTCAGCTTCAGCGCTGAACTGCGGACCGATGATCGCCTCGACCTGATCGGAGTCCATCAGCTTGCGCGACAGGTTGATCGCTTCGGTATTTTCACCACGGGTATCGTAAATCACCAGCTTCAACTTGCCGGCCTTGCCACCAATGTCGGAGTACTTCTCCATAAACATATTGATGGCGTTTAGCTGCTGCTGCCCGTAGGAAGCGCCCTTGCCCGACGAGGGAATGAGAATGCCGATGCTGACGTCGGCCACCGCCGAGACGCCACCCGCCAGCAACAACCCGATCACGGCCGATCCGGTCTTCCAGTTCTTGAACATGACCCTCTCCTCTGTCGCGACGGTTAGATTTTCTCTGTCGCGACGGTTAGATTTTCCCGCCGACGGGTGCATAAAGGCTATTTATTGATACCGCTGTCGTCAATTGTAAAATACAAACAATTTCCCACTGCGGCATTTTTGCAGACACTTTTCAACCACTACAATGCCTGCGCCAAAGGCATGAAGGCGCAAAAATAGCGTACTTTGGCGAAGGAATAAGCCTGCTGTATCGCCGCAGCGATTGCGGCTGGATGCGAAATTGGAGATACGCGTGACGAACACATCGAAATCTCCCGACTTCTCGATCTGGAGCTTTTGCTACGCAAAGGGCCAGCTTCCCCGCGACTTCACTGAAGGCGTGCCGGTTGCCAGCAATCAGGGGCTGGTCGAGACGCCAATGGTCTATTCCGTGATCACGTCAGCACCGGCCGCAGGTCCGCGCGAGGTGTTTCTGGTCGATACCGGCTTTGCCACCGGGCGCTCGATGACAGGGCGGATGTTCGCCGATTTCGAAAAGCCCGACGCTGTGCTGGCAAAAGTCGAACTTGCACCAAAGGACGTAAAGACCATCCTGCTGACCCACCTGCACTTCGACCACGCCGGCAATATCGACGCCTTCCCGGAAGCGACAATTTTGCTCCAGCAGTACGAATATGACCGCTGGAAACATGCGCTGAAGAAAATCGCCGACCAGCCCCAGACCAAGCAAAACTGGGTTCTCTCGTCGATGAACCTCGATGACATCGTAAAGTTCGACCGGGCCATCGCCGATTGCCGCGTGAAATTTGTCGAAGATGCCCACGAAGTCCGGCCGGGCCTGACGCTTCACCTTGCGGCCGACACGCATACCTTCGGCATCCAGTGGGTCGAAGTCACCACGCCTGACGGGCCCTACGTCGTTGCAAGCGATGCCGTTGTTACCTACGCCAATCTCGAGCGCATGTGGCCGCCCGGCTACCACCAGGGCAATTGCTGGAATTTGTTGGAAGTATACGAACGCACCAAGAAACTCGTCGGTGATGATCTCAGCCGTATCTCTGTCGGCCATGACATGGAGATGTTCCGCCGCCTGCCGAACTGGACGGACGGCCAGAACCCCGTTGCCGAAATACACGTCGCGGCTGGCCAAATGTCCTTCGTGCAAAAAGCCTGATCCGAGACGGCCTTTTTATTTGTAAAAACCAATAACTCCGGGATAGCATGAAGCGCGAAACCGGTGAGAAGCGATGATGCTTCAGTACAATTACAGGCCGAACTCCCCGCCGACCCGCCGGACCCGCACCGACACTGACCAGCAATGGGTCGATTTCGATCCGATCGTGGACCGCCCACAGCTGATATGGCCCAACGGTGCGCGGCTTGCCGTCCTGATCTGCCCGGCCATTCTCGATTACGAGTTCGTTCCATTGCAGAACCATTGGCTTGATCCGTGGGCACGCACGCAGCCGCCCGATGTGCTCGGTTATAGCCGGCAGGAATTCGGCAACCGCGTCGGCTTTTGGCGGGTTATGAAACTTATGGATAAGTACGGGATCACCCCAAGCGCCGTCGTCAATGTCGAAGCGCTGGAGCGTTATCCGGACATCGTTTCCGCCATCAAGGACCGCCGCTGGGACATTCTCGGCCACGGCATTTCCAATACGCGCTTTATCTACGACTATGACGAGGCAACCGAACGCGCCTACTACCGCGACATGCTTGACCGCGTCGAAGCCCTCACCGGTGTCCGCATGAAGGGCATGGGTGGTCCCGGCCCGCAGGCCGGCACCGAAAATACACCCGACCTGCTGGCGGAGGCTGGCTTCCTCTATCAGGGAGACTGGTACATGGACGACCAGCCGTTTCCCTTGCGGGTGCGCTCGGGAAAACTGATCGCCATGCCCTACCCTGCCGACATGATGAATGACGTCAGCGCACTCGCGTTTGCCGAGGCGGATGAATACGCCGCGGCGGTGAAGGCGCAGTTCGACCGGCTCTATCGCGAAGGCGGGCGTGTGCTGACGCTGGCCATCCATCCTGCCTTGATTGGGCAGCCCCAGCGCATCGGCTATCTCGAGCAAATCCTGCAATACATCACGTCGTTTCCGGACGTCTGGCACGCCACCGGCGCCGAGATCGCCGACTATTACATGGCGAACTATTACGATGCGGCGCTTGAACGGCTCACTCGCCTGCGGAGCGCGGGCAAATGACGGCGGATGCCACTGGGCACAGTTATTTTCGGCGCGATCCCATCGTGCGGCGAAAACCGTTCGCCTGGCCGAACGGCGCGACGGTTGCCTGTGCGGTCGTCATTAGCGCCGAGTACTACGAAATGCAGCCGCCTGCGGATGCCTTCATTCCGCCGAACGTGCCCAGTGGTTTTGGTCGCGGCCCCTACCCCGACTTCCGCAACTACTCAGCGCGCGCCTACGGCAATCGCGTCGGCATCTATCGCATCCTGGAGGCACTGGACCGGTTCAACATCAAAGCCAGCGTTGCCCTCGATGCACTGACTGCAACCTTGTGCCCGCAGTTGTTGCCACATATTTCACGGCGCGGACTTGAGATTATCGCGCACGGGCAGAGCGCGACACGCGTGATCTCTTCGCGTATGTCGGAGGCGCAGGAGCGTGAATATATCCGTTCGACGCTGGAGACAATCAAGGTGGCAACCGGCATCAGTCCCGCCGGATGGCACGGCCCGGAATACGGCGAGTCCGCACGAACACCCGCGCTACTCGCCGAGCAAAGCATCCAGTACCTGGTCGACTGGCCCAATGACGAACAACCCATCACGATGACGACCCCATATGGGCCGATTACATCGGTACCCATGCTGATCGACCTCGACGATGTGTATGCGCAGACCCAGCGCAAACTCGCGCCTGCGCGTTGGCGGCTTTGTGTCGAACAGGCAGTGGAGCGAATGATTGCGGACGGCCCAGATGGCCACGCACGCGTGCTGGTGATCAACCTGCATCCGTGGCTGAGCGGGCATCCTTTCCGCGTTGGCCACGTCGAAACGCTCTTTGAAACTTTGGCGCGACACAACCAAATCTGGCTCGCGACAACCGGCGAGATCGCGGCCTGTTGGGCCAGCCAAGAAAATTCATAACCATTCGACAGGAGCGCCCGTGTCTGACGCAAACGCATCGCCCTCCAAACCTCGCGAGATCTCCGGCAAGATCGTCTTGATCACCGGCGCCAGCGGCGGCCTCGGCCGCTGCATTGTGCCGGCCCTGCTTGCTGCGGGCGCGCGGCGTGTCATCGCGGCCGACCGGAGCCTGGAACGCTGGAACGATGCAGCTGTGGAGCCTATCGTACTGGACATTACCAATCGCAACGGCGCGTCGGATGCGGCCATGCGCCTTGCAGACGATGTTGATGTCCTGATCAACAATGCCGGGCACAACCACAACACGCGATTTCTGGAAGTAGACGACCCCGAAAACGCACTGCGCGAAATGCAGGTCAATTATTTCGGCACCCTCAACATGATCCGCGCATTCTCACCCGCCATGCGCAGGCGCGGCCATGCCGTGATCGTCAACATGCTGACCGTCGGCAGCCACGTCTGCTTCCCGAATATGGGTTCGTATTGCGCCAGCAAGGCCGCGCTGCATTCGATGACGCAATCGGTTCGCGCCGAACTTGGCTTTTGTGGCGTCGACGTTGTCGGTATCTATCCTCCTGCCGTCGATACCAAGATGAGCTCACACGTGCCGCCAGCGCAGAAAATATCACCCGAAGACGTTGCGGCGCAACTTGTTGCGACTTTGTGCAACGGAGACGAGGAAATCTACATCGGTATGGCCGCGGACCTTTACGAACGCGCGCGCCGCGAGCCCAAAGCCGTCGAGAACATGTTGAAGGGCCGCGTCGCGCCGGTGAATTGAATGAACAACATGGCAGATGTTGAAAGCGTATTCATCAACGGATCTATCGCCGAAATCGGCGACCTCTATCGCAAGCGCCGCACGTCCGTCGCGGAAGCCGTGAAATGGTATCTGGCACGCGTCGAGTGGCTCGGCCATCTTAACGCCGTTCGGGAACTGTCAGGCACAGCGCTCGACGACGCCAAGCATGCTGACGAATCTCTTGCTCGAGGTGGCGATACTGGCCCACTGCACGGCATTCCGGTTTTCCTCAAGGACAACATCTTCGTTTCCGGCCTGCGTGCCAGCGCGGGCGTCAAGGCGCTTGCGGACTTCCGGCCGGCACGCGACGCCAGTCTCGTCACGCGGTTGCGCGCGGCGGGCGCAATCATATTGGGCAAAACCAACCTGACCGAATTTGCCGACTACGTTTCTGACGTCATGCCCTCGGAATTCAGCGGCGCGGGCGGCGTGGTCAAGAATCCACACGGGATTCGCTATGATCGCGGGCAAGGCTCCAGCGTCGGCTCGGCTGCGGCCGTCGCGGCTTCGCTCGCGCCCTTCGCCATCGGCAGTGAAACGCAGAACTCGATCCAAACCCCGGCGAGTTATTCCTCCGTTGTCGGTTACAAATCGACGACTGGCCTCGTCAGCCGCGCAGGCGTCGTGCCGCTGGTGCCGAGCCAGGACTCTCCCGGCCCGCTTGCGCGATCAATCGCGGACGCCGCCCTTGTCGGCAGCATTCTCGCGGGCGCAGATCCGCGCGATAGCTGGACGCTTCTGCATACGCAAAGCGCTTCGCCGGATGCGGCCCGCCGTGTAAACCTTGGCGGCATACGCATCGGCGTGCCGCGCCGTCAGATGGCCGCACGTGCTGACTTTGCGGACCTCATGCCGCTGTTTGAGGCCGCATTATCGAAACTCTCCGCAGCAGGCGCAAAAATCATCGATCCATGCGACCTGGCGTCGGCGGAGCAGTTGCAGGAGGTCAGATCATCTGTCTTCCGTACGGAATTTAAAGCGGCGCTGAAAGCACTGCTGGAAGATAACGGGGCACCCAGCGGCATGGGATCGCTTGCGGATATCATTGCGTGGAATGCAAAACACCCGGACGCTGTTCCCTACGGCCAGCCCCTGTTGCTCGCCGCACAGGAAGCCGGCAGCCTCTCCGATCCAACCTATCGTGCTGATCGCGCGCGCGATATTGCGCTGAGTATTGACGGTGGCATTCGCGCGGCAATCGCCATGCACGACGTGGACGTTCTGATCGCACCGATGGGGGCTGCCGCAAAGTGTACCGGCAAGGCGGGCGCACCTGTTCTGGCTATTCCGGCTGGTATGGGGTCAGCCGGCACGCCCTTCGGCATCACGCTGTTCTGCAATCCGGGCGGCGACGCGAAATTGCTAGCCATCGGCGGTGCCATCGAAGGCGTGCTCGATGGGCGGCAGCTTCCAAAGCTTTGATATCACGTCAGGCTGCAGCGGCCTCGACACGTTATACAGTGTTGTCCGGCCTTACGTAGACGATATAAGGCATCAAGCCGCCGCTACCGGCGGGTTATTCTGCTCATATTCGACCTGGTAGCGGAGCGCGTCCTGCCACGGCTGATCCGACGGCACGTACCATGACGCCGTGCGATGCTGGAAGTCGAGCGACGGGTCGGAGCCCGGCAGCGGCTTACCGGCATCCATCTCATCGAGTTTACGCAGGATCAGACGGCGATAAAAAATCACCGCCTTGTCGCTGGTGCCGAGATGTTCCCCGGTGCGGTCGCAAATCGCGCCCATGCTTTCCTGCACGACGCGGTCCTGGATCGCAGCACCTTCGACGCCGGAATAATTGCCGGAGATCATGCGCTGGCGATCCTGCAAATGCATGTTCCCGACATTGTGCGGCGTACGATAGGTCTTGGGTTCCGACTTATGGCCCCAATTCGCATAAATCGCCGGCACGTCCAGCGGCTGAGTCGGATTAAAGTGGATGTAATAGGTGAAGCACGTGAAATCGTCGATCGGCAACCACGCCTTGAACAGTTGCGACTCGTGTGGACCTGTCGCGATATATGTATAGAACGGCGCGACCCATTCGGTCGTGCGCACATATTTCATCTTCGGGTCGTCGGTCTTGCGCACCGCGCCCACCCGCATGAGATACGGCGTCTCCTCGCAGATGATTTCAGGCGAGCCGTCGGACATCAGGTTCGCAATCGACTGCCAGCCCGCACCGCTCCAGCTCTTCTCCGCGACGACTTCAAAATCACGGTGCAGATAATTTGGATGCGCCGGATCGAGATCGCCTTCGAGGCCCTGCAGGAAATTGCAATCCTGATACATCTTGACCGGCAGCAGATGCGAGGATGGCAGGTTGAGCCATGGAAAATTCGGAAACGGCGGCTCGTTGTCCTTCTCGCCCATGTAGGTCCACAAGATGCCGCCGGCTTCGCGCACCGGATACGCGCGATGGCGGAGGTTGTCCCTCAGCTTGCTGGTGGGCGGTTCTGCCGGCGTCTCGAGCACACGGCCTTCCTGCGACATCTTCCAGCCATGGTAGAGGCAACGCAGACCGCCCTCTTCGTTACGGCCGTACACCAGCGAGGCGCGGCGATGCGGACAAAACTCCTGCATCAGACCCGCCTTTCCGGCGGGATCGCGGAACGCCACCAGCTTTTCGCCGAGCAGCCCGACGCGCACTGGCGCGCCGCCCGGCACGGCGATTTCCTCAAGATTGGCCGCCGGAATCCAGTAATGCCGGAAAAAACGTCCGAGGGGCGTTTCGGGGCCAACTAGCGTCAACTTGGCATTCTGTTGGTAACTCAACATCGCGTACCTCGCGAGGCATTCCCGTCCCGACAGGACATTAATTGCGAATTAAAAATATAATCGGAATCGGCAAACTTGTAAATATTCGCTAAGAGCCTGTCCGGAGAAAACTTGAATCTCTTGAATCGTTTATGATTCAAGGGAGGCGGTCCGATTCTTTTGGAGATCGCCGATGTGGACGAATGAAAATCGCGGGCGCTATGACCGAAGCAAACTTCGCTATCCCAGCGACGTGACGAACGAGGAATGGGCGCTGATCGAGCCGCT
>CANJBX010000086.1 GCA_947472885.1 Hyphomicrobiaceae bacterium | reverse complement strand
TTCGCATGGCTTGGCAGATGCCGCAGGCTCGCCAAGGACTGGGAGTGCCTGAATGGAAAAGCGCTCGCGTTCTTGCGTCTCGCCTCGATCCGACTCATGGTGAGAAAGCTAAGCAATCCTGCTTGAACTTTCCGAACAGACTCTAAGGTGATAGCCAACGCCGCTGAATGGATCAGCTGCGGCGGTCCGCGACCACGATGCGCACATTCGACGACACGCCGGCGATCGTGCTGCGCAGGCAGCCGGTCTCGTAATACGGCCAGACCTGCTGCGAGCAGTGCGCGCCGCGGGTCTGGATGTCGAGGCGGTCGCCCTTGCCGAACTGCGGCGACGACTGGGCTTCCGAGGTCAGCGCCGTAATCAACAGGCTTGCGCCGATCAGCAGGACAGCGGCGATGCCGGTTCCGAAAACGCTGTTATTGAAATTCAGGTTCCTGATCGTGATCATGACGTCACCCTGTGGGACGATGCGGCTTTGAACCGCTTGTGTATTCTCTGCAGCTACAATGGTCCGGTTGCCCGTATCGTTCCGTGATGTACGTCACAAACCCCGCTTTTTCTTTAAGGCATTGATTAAAATTGTGAATTTCTGCCTTAAATGGCCTCCCGGCGGCGCTGTGCCAGGGTTCCGCCGCTTGCGGGCCGGTGCGCCACGGGCTAGACCCGCCAGATGCCCCGAACCGCGCTTTATGCCGGGTCGTTCGACCCGGTGACCAACGGCCACCTCGACGTGATGCGCCAGGCGATGCGGCTTGCCGACAAGCTCGTCTGCGCCATCGGCGTTCATCCCGGCAAAGCCCCGCTTTTCACGGCGGAGGAACGCGCCGCCATGTTGCAGGAAGTTGTAGGGCCGCTGGCAAAAGAAACCGGCTGCGCCTTCTCCTGCGTGACGTTCGCCGACCTCGTCATCACGGCCGCCCGGCGCGAGGGCGCGACCTTGCTCATTCGCGGCCTGCGCGACGGCACGGACTTCGACTACGAGATGCAGATGGCGGGCATGAATGCCAGCATGGCCGGCGATATCCAGACCGTGTTTTTGCCGGCCTCGGCCGCGGTTCGCCCCATCACTGCCACGCTGGTGCGCCAGATAGCCGGCATGGGCGGTGATGTCGGCGCATTCGTGCCGGCCCCGGTTGCCGCACAGCTCAAGACCAAGTTCGCCGCCAGGAAATAGACAAGAAATAGAGCTGCTTGATTTCAACCCGGCGCTGGTTCTTAAAACCGGCCAGAACGACCAAGGACAGAAATGAAAACCTTTACGTCGCTGTTGAAGCTCGCCCCAGCGCTGCTGGTGGCTGCATTGGCAACGCCCGTGTTCGCGCAGGGCAATCTCGCCAATCCGGCTGCGCTCAAGGAAACAGCGCCTGAGGTCTACAAGGCGCGGTTCGAGACCAGCAAGGGCGTGTTCGTGATCGAGGCGCGCCGCGAATGGGCGCCGGCCGGCGCCGACCGTTTCTATAACCTCGTCAAGAACGGCTTTTTCGACAATGCACGCTTCTTCCGCGTCGTCACCGGCTTCATGGTGCAGTTCGGCATCAACGGCGACCCGGCGATCCAGAAGAGCTGGCGCACGGCAGGCATCAAGGACGATCCGGTGCGCGCTTCCAACAAGCGCGGCAACGTCACCTTCGCGACCGCAGGCCCGAACACCCGCACCACCCAGGTGTTCATCAACTTCAAGGACAACGAGAGTCTCAACGCGCAGGGCTTCGCGCCGTTCGGTCAGGTCATTTCGGGCATGAACATCGTCGACGGGCTCCACGCCGGTTACGGCGAAGGCGCGCCGAACGGCCGCGGCCCCGACCAGAGCCGCATCCAGGCCGAAGGCAACGCCTATCTCAACCGTGATTTCCCCCAGCTCGACTTCATCAGGAAAGCCACAATCGAAAGATGATGGCTTTCGTTATCGCTTAACTCCGATGCGGGCCGGGCGTGTGCTGCGGTTCGCCATCCAAAACTGGAAAGAAAGAAATTCCAATGGCTGCCAAGGCTGAAGACACCCTGATCCTCGAAACCACCAAGGGCACCGTCAAGATCGCCATGCGTCCCGACCTCGCGCCCGGCCATGTCGCGCGCATCAAGGAACTGGTCGGCGAAGGCTTCTACGACGGCATTGTGTTCCATCGCGTCATCGACGGCTTCATGGCGCAGACCGGCTGCCCGGAAGGTACCGGCACCGGCGGTTCGGGCAAGAAGCTCAAGGCCGAATTCAACAAGGAGCCGCACATCCGCGGCACCGTCTCGATGGCGCGCGCGGGTAACCCGGATTCCGGCGACAGCCAGTTCTTCATCTGCTTCGACGACGCGACGTTCCTCGACAACCAGTATACGGCGTGGGGCAACGTGATCGAAGGCATGGAGAACGTCGACAAGATCAAGCGCGGCGAGCCCGTGCAGAACCCCGACAAGATCGTCAAGGCGACGATGGCCGACGCGAAGTAAATCCCTGACTTCCGGGCGCGGCCCGGAATCCAGAATTTCATCTGTATGAATTCCGGGGCGTGGACACGGTTCGCGCCCCGGAATGATGATGGGCACCATGCGCACCGATCTCTTCGATTTCGATCTTCCCGAGGGCCGCATTGCGCTGCGCCCTGCAGAGCCGCGCGAAAGCGCGCGGCTGCTGGTCGTGCGGCCGGGGCATTCTCCTGAACTCGAACACCGCAGCGTCGGCGATCTCGCGGATATCCTGCGGGCGGGCGATCAGGTCGTCGTCAACGATACCAAGGTGATCGCGGCGCAAATGTCCGGCCGCCGTCTGGGCCGCGACACCGAACCGAAAATCTCCGTCACCCTCATCAAGCGGCTCGATGGGTCGCGCTGGCAGGCGCTGGCGAAACCGGCGAAGAAACTTGCGGCGGGCGATGTGGTGCGTTTTGGAGATGAGGGAAAAGTCTGTTTTCTCGGACAGTTGGACGCAACGGTTGAGGACAAGGGCGAGGCTGGCGAGATCACACTGGCATTCGCCTTCCACGGCCCGGTGCTGGACTCAGCCATCGCCGAGCGCGGCGAGGTGCCGCTGCCGCCCTATATCGCCGGCAAGCGCAAGCCGGACGAACGCGACCGCGCCGACTACCAGACCATGTTCGCGCGCGAGGAAGGTGCGGTGGCGGCGCCGACGGCGGGCTTGCATTTCACCGACGCGCTGACCGCGAAGCTGCGCGCCAGGGGCGTCGGCATTCACACCGTCACGCTGCATGTCGGCGCGGGGACTTTTTTGCCGGTGAAGGTGGACGACACTGCCGAGCACAAGATGCATGCGGAATGGGGCACGGTCAGTGCGGAAACCGCCGATGCGCTCAATGCGGCGCGCAAGAACGGCGGCCGTATTGTCACCGTTGGCACCACCTCGCTCCGCCTGATCGAGAGCGCCGCAGCGCAAGACGGCACGATCCAGCCGTTCTCCGGCGACACCGCGATCTTCATCACGCCGGGATACAGGTTCCGCGCCGCCGATATCATGCTGACCAACTTCCACCTGCCGCGCTCGACCCTGTTCATGCTGGTGTCGGCGTTCAGCGGGCTGGAGACCATGCAGCGTGCCTACGCACACGCCATCGCCAGTAACTATCGTTTCTATTCCTATGGCGATGCCTGTTTGCTTTTCCATCCGCCGGGTTAGAACAACGGCATGACCGAACCCTTTTCATTCCGCCTGCTGGCGACCGACGGCGCCGCGCGCCAGGGCGAAATTTCCACGCCGCGCGGCATCATCCGCACGCCGGCGTTCATGCCGGTGGCGACCTTGGGTTCTATCAAGGGCGTCGGCTGGCCGGACGTGAAGGCATCCGGGGCGGACATCGTCCTTGGCAACACCTATCACCTGATGCTGCGGCCGGGCGCCGAGCGCGTCGCGGAGCAGGGCGGCCTGCACACGTTCATCAACTGGCCGCATCCGATCCTGACCGACAGCGGCGGTTTTCAGGTCATGTCGCTGTCGGCGCTGCGCAAGGTGACGGAAAACTCCGTGACATTCCGCTCGCACATCGACGGCACCAAATTTGAACTCACGCCGGAGCGTGCCATCGAGATCCAGGCATTGCTGGGTTCGGACATCGCCATGCAGCTCGACGAGTGCATCCGGCTGCCGGCATCGCGTGAGGATGTGGCGCGGGCGATGAAGCTGTCGCTGTGGTGGGCGGAGCGGTCCAAGCGCGCCTTTAACAATGCGCCGGGCAGGGCGCTGTTCGGCATCGTGCAGGGTGGCGACGTGCCGGAACTGCGCGTGGAAAGCGCCCTTGCGCTCGCCGATATCGGCTTTCAGGGCTACGCCATCGGCGGCCTCGCGGTCGGCGAGCCGCAGGAAGTGATGCTGGCGATGATCGAGGCGACCATGCCGCATCTGCCGGCCGGGCGGCCGCATTACCTGATGGGCGTTGGCACGCCGGACGACCTCATCGAGGCGGTGGCGCGCGGCATCGACATGTTCGACTGCGTGATGCCGACCCGCAACGGCCGCCACGGTCAGGCGTTCACCCGCCATGGCCCGATCAACCTGTCCAATGCCCGCCATGCCAACGACCCGCGCCCGCTCGACGAGACCAGCGATTGCCCGGCGGCGCGCGACTATTCGCGGGCTTATCTGCATCATCTCGTGAAGGCCAACGAGGCGATGGGCGCGACGCTCTTGTCCACCGTCAACCTGTTCTACTACCAGCATCTGATGGCCGGAATTCGCGCGGCCATCGCCGAAGGCCGGTTCGATGCCTTCCGGGCGGCGACCAAGGAAGGCTGGGCGAGGGGCGATATTCCGCCGCTGTGAGCCTGACCGGCCGGGAAAACGGCGGTAACGGGGCCTCGACGGGAAGCTGCGAAAACAGCAATATACCGGCTGATTTGGCGTCGAGTCAGAACGGTCGTTTCCACCACATTCCATGGGAGAGCGAAATGAAGGGCTTTTGGCTTTCAGTGAGTGCCGCCGCCATGCTGGCCGGTGTAACGCTCGGGCCGGTGCTGGCCGCTGAAAAAGTTGTCCTGATTACCGACGAGGAAGCATCCCGTCCCGGTCAGCCGGCCGGCGAACTCAATCGCCGCGGCATCACGCGCGGCCCGCAGATCACGCAGCTTGAACCCGCGCCGGCCAACAACGCCATCAAGTCGCCGGTGCACCTGCAGTTCAAGTTCGAAGGCCGCGGCGGCGCCAAGATCGATACCGGCGGCGTCAAGGTGACGTACATGAAGAACCCGGCCATCGACCTGACCGACCGCGTGAAGCCCTATACCAAGGACGGCGGCATCGACATCGGCGCGGCGGAACTGCCGCCGGGCAACCACATCATTCGCGTCGATGTCAAAGACACCGAAGGCCGCATCACCACGTCGCTGTTCACGCTCAACGTCGTGAAGTGAAGCACGGCGGACCTGGGGAATAGATCGCGATGGAGTGCCCGTTCTGCGCTGAAGAAATCAAGGACGAGGCGCTCGTTTGTAAACATTGCAGCCGCGATCTGAAAATCCCCAAGCCGCTGATCGAGGAAAATGAAGAGCTGATTGCTAAGCTCGAGGTGCTTCAAAAGGAAGTCAACGATCTGCGATCCGAACTTTTGCAGATCAAGGAGCCCTTCGCGTTCTGGAGTAAGCGGGCGGTCTACTTCGTGGTTCCCGCGGTGGCGCTGCTGCTGATCGCGCACTTCATCATCCTCGTGAAGTTCGATCTCAATCCGCTCTATCTGCGCGGCATTTCAATGCTGGTGCCGATCCCGTTCGGCTTCGCGCTGCGATTTTTCTATCATCACGGGCTGCGCGCGGCGATGTTGTTTGGCGTACTGACGGGCATTCTCGCGGTTGCCGGAATGCTGACGGTGATCGGCATTGTCGACAAGATCGCGATCATTCCCGAAACCGCGCGCGACTGGCGCGAGACCATCGAATACATGGCCAGCATCGCGCTCGCCGGCGTGACGGGCAGCATCCTAGCGATGGTGGCGACGCGGCTTCTCAACAAGTCGATGTCGAACAACCAGCAGCCGAATCCGGCTGCCATTCACATCACCAAGATCCTGTGGCCGCATGTCGGCTCGGCCGCCATGCGCCGCCGGGCGGAAAAGATCGAAACCATCATGCAAACGGTAACGGCGTCTGGCGCCGCAATTGGCACGGCGGCGGGCTCGGTCTATACGGGCGTGCGCGCGCTGCTGCCAAACCTGCTTTAGCCGCGGCAGTCACCGATACGTATTTTGAATAGAAGGAAACCGGAATGAAGATTTTATCTGTTGTGTCATTTGCCGCGCTCGCCCTGATGGCTGCTGCGCCCTCGCAGGTGCGTGCCCAGGCTTACCCGGATCATCCGGTGCGCATCGTGCTGCCGTTCGGGGCAGGCGGCGTTGCCGACATCACCGCGCGCATTGTCGCGGAAGCCCTGAGCAACCAGCTCAAGCAGCGTTTCGTGGTCGAGAACGCGCCGGGCGCCGGCGGCATTGCGGCGGCGCGCGCCGTGCTGTCGTCGCCGGCCGACGGCTATACGCTTGCCATGCTGACCAACGGCACCGCCATCAGCGTGCCGCTGTTCAAGTCGCTGCCGTTTAATCCGGTGACGGATTTCATGCCGATCTCGAGCCTTGGCTATTTCGACTTCGTGATCGGCACCAACCCGGAGTCGGGCCTCAAGACGCTGGCCGACGCCGTGAAGCTCGCCAAGGAAAAGCCGGACGCGCTCAACACCGGCACCATCAACATCGGTTCGAGCCAGAACCTGTCGGCGGAGCTGCTCAGGACTTCGGCCGGCATCAAGTTCACCGTCATTCCGTATCGCGGAACGCCGGAAGTGATCGTCGGCGTGCTGCGCAACGACGTGCAGATCATGATCGACAGCTATTCGGCCATGAAGTCGAACCTGCAGGAAAAGAAGATCATTCCGCTTGCAACCACCGGCAAGACCCGTTCGCAATCGCTGCCCGACGTGCCGACGGTCGGAGAGGCCGGCGTGCCGGGCTACGAAGTGCTGTCGTGGAACGCGCTGTTCGCGCCCAAGGGCACGCCGCAGCCGATTGTCGATACGCTCAACAAGGCGCTGCAGACCATCCTCGCGGACCCCGAGATCAAGAAGAAGCTCCTGGAACTCGGCATCGAAGCCAAGGCCTCGACACCGGCCGAGATCGCGGGCCGCCTCAACGACGACATCAAGAAGTGGGGCGCGGTCATCGAGGCCGCCAACATTCCGAAGCAGTAATTCGTAACGACACTATCTCCGCCTCATCCTGAGGAGCAGGCAAAGCCTGCGTCTCGAAGGATGGGGCGGCCTCCATGGTTCGAGACGCATTGCTGTGCAATGCTCCTCACCATGAGGCCGTGCTAGACTTTGATCAATCCTGAACCGGAATTCAGATGAAACGCCTCTGGCGCGCCTTTTTCAGCACCCGCGACGGCCTCATGTGGGCCGGGCGCTACGAGACCGCCGTCACGCAGGAGTTGGTGGTGCTGCTGTTTGCCGCGCCGCTGGCGTTCTTCGTGAGCAGTTCCGGCTGGGTGCGGATCGCGCTGATCGGCTCGGTGCTGCTGGTGCTGATTGTCGAACTCATCAACACTGCGCTGGAAAAGCTTTGCGATCACCTCGCGCCCGAACTCAATCCCAACATCAAGGTCGTCAAGGATCTAGGCTCGGCGGCGGTGTTCGTGGCCATCCTGATCGCGCTGGCGATCTGGCTATACGTGTTGTGGGGACTTTGGCGCTAAAAACTGTTTACCTAGAACCAGGTTGCGGCCCAGAGCGCCTCGTTCACATCGGCATTCGCCGCAGCTGAAGCCGGCAACATCGCGATCTGCCTTTCGGCCGGGGCCTTCTTCTTCGCAGCAACCGTCATGACGCGCTCGCCGAACTGGCGGACGCCACCGGCATCCATGGCGAACAGCGGCGTCAGGTCCATCGAGAAGCTGTCCTCGACCAAGGTCATGCTGCGGTTATCGAGCAGGAACCAGTGGCCGTCGTGGCGGGCGGCCAGCACGGCATGAATGTCGGCATCGCCGCGCACGCGGGCGACCAGCAGGCGCAGGTCTTCCGCCGCCACGCCTGCGGCGCGCAGCGCAAACATCTTGGCAATCGCATAGTCCTCGCAATCGCCGCGGCCGCTGGCGAGCGTCGTGAGCGGGCTCGACCACACATCGCCGGCGCCATACTGGCGCTCGTCGCTGGTGTAGGCGACGGCAAGATTGATGGCGCGGTTGACCACGGCGAAACGGTGACGGCCCTTGAGCGGTGTGGCTTCGTCGATCAGTGCGGCGAGGCGGGCGGCGGCGGGGTTGAACGCGGTGTTGTCGGCGCGGCAGCGCTCCAGCGCGGCTTCGTCCTTCGAGATGCCGTCATCCATGCTCTTCCACTTGATCCACAACGGACCGGCGGGCGCAAAACGGGTGGCGCGGCCGAAGGGTTCGCCGTCGCGGTCGATCCTGGCCATCGGGATGGCGTCGAGGCGCATCATCTGGCCATGCGCAGGCGCGAGGCCGGCGATCACCAGCACGAGTGCTGTCATCGCGTGTACGCGGAAACCCGATACCGAAACGGAAAACGAAGCCATGGTCTGCGTCCCTGTCGGCCCGGATATGCGATGGCTTCTGCCAATCGGGTTCCGGGGCTCTTGTCAGGGACAGCAATACGGGAGCGGGCGCTTCCGGCTGGTTAAACGGCGGCAACCCTTGCGCAAGAAGCAGAAACTGCGGTGAAGGCACGCTCACCGCGAAACTTACAATTTTATCGAAACGCCGTTTCAGGCCGTTTTGGCGAGCTTTTCGCCCTCTTTTCCCTGGCCTTTTTCGATCAGCCCGATCATGTCGTCGGTCGAGCGGACGTCGCCGAACGAGCCGATGAAACTCGACAGGGTGGCAAGGTGGGCGTCGTCGGCAATGGCGGCATTGGCGTCGGACACCATGAAGGTCTTGAAGTCCATCATGGCGGCGTCGCGCGCCGAACTTTCACAGCATACGTTGGTGAGCGTGCCGGTGATGATGACGTATTCGATGCCGCGGGCGCGCAACACTTCCGCGATGTTGCTCGACGACGGCAGGAATGCGCTGAAGCGGTTTTTCGCAACATAGAGATCGCCTGCCGCCGGCTCCATCTTCGGCCATAGCGCATGGCCTTCGCTGCCGGGCTTGAGGCCAGCCAGGGTGCGCTCGCCAAGCGCGGGCGTGACGAGATTGTCGAGCACCAGCGCCCAGTCCTCGTGGCGCGATATGGTCATCTGCACCCACGCAACGATGCCGCCCGCCGCGCGCGTCGCGCGGGCAAGGCGATTGATGTTGGGAACGATCTCGCGCGCGACCGGCACTTCGACGGGCGCGCCTTTGGCGCAAAACACGTTCTGCATGTCGATCACGACGAGCACGGTCTTTGCCGGATCGACGTTCTCGAAGCCGTGCAGGCGGCCACGGCGGAACACAACGCGGTCGATGACATGCGCAGGCAATTCGGACGGATGCATGGGTGTCTCCTCGCGATTTGCGTTATCGGATACCGATTTGCAGCGTCATGCAACAGACACATTGGCGTTTTCGCGGGTGTCATAAAACCAATATCCGAAGCTCATAGCTTCCAGCGAATGAGATTCGCACGACTGTAGCCCGGAGAATATTTTGAGCGCGATTGCAAAAGCACAACCCAGTACGCGGCTGAAGGATGCGGTGCGAAGCTCCGCTGGATTCTCGCGCCAATCATTGCTTGAGAGCGCGTTCGCCTTCGCCTTCAAGGGGCTGGTCTATCCGCAGATCTGGGAAGACCCGGAAATCGACATGGAGGCGCTGGCGATCACGCCGGACTGCCACGTCCTCGCGATTGCGTCCGGCGGCTGCAATATTCTCTCTTACCTCACCGCCGATCCGCGCCGCATCACGGCGGTCGATCTCAACACCGCGCATGTCGCGCTCAACAAGCTGAAACTCTCGGCGGCGGAAAACCTGCCGTCGTGGACCCAGTTCTACCAGTTCTTCGGCGCGGCGGACGAGAAGGCCAATGTCGATGCCTACTGGCGCTTTCTTGCGCCGAAGCTCGACGCCGACTCGCGCAACTACTGGGAACGACGCGGTATGGGCGGCGTCGGCCGCCGCCGCATCGCGATGTTCTCACGCAACCTGTATCGCCACGGCCTGCTTGGCACGTTCATCGGCATGGGGCATTGGGTGGCGCGGCTTTACGGCGTCGATCCGCGCGACGTATTGCGTGCGCGCACGCTCGGCGAGCAGCGCACGTTCTTCGATACGGCGTTCGCGCCGCTGTTCGACAAGCGCTTCATCCGTTGGGCGACGACGCATCCGGCTTCGCTCTATGGCCTCGGCATTCCGCCGGCACAACATGCGGCGCTCGCCGGCAACAACGGCATGGCCAACGTGTTGCGCGAGCGGCTGGAGAAGCTGACCTGCGATTTCAGTTTCAATGAAAACTACTTTGCCTGGCAGGCGTTCGGGCGTTCCTATTCGAGCGACGTCGCGGGTCCGCTGCCGCCCTACCTGCGGCAGGACAATTTCGACAAGGTGCGTTCGCGCGCTCATCGTGTCGATGTGCTCAACCGTTCGCTGACCGAATATCTCAACGAACGTCCGGCGCAATCGCTCGACCGTTATGTCCTGCTCGATGCGCAGGACTGGATGACCACCGACAAGATGAACGCGCTGTGGCGCGAGATCACCCGCACGGCGCGGCCTGGCGCGCGCGTGATCTTCCGCACCGCGGCGGCGGATTCGCCGTTGCCGGAGATGGTCGAGCCCGAAACGCTCACGCATTGGCACTACGAGGCCGAAGCATCAAAGGATTACACCGCGCGCGACCGCTCGGCGATCTACGGCGGGTTTCATCTTTACGTGCTGAATCCATGAACGACGTTGCGCTTGCCGACGACGCCACTTCGGCGATGGACGCAATGTACCGCCACCAGCGGCACATCTACGACCTGACGCGCAAATACTATCTGCTCGGCCGCGACGGCATGATCGCCGGCCTCGATGCGCGGCCCGGCACCAGCGTGCTGGAAATCGGCTGCGGTACCGGACGTAATCTCATCCAGGCGGCAAGGACCTATCCGCGCGCGCGGCTGCTCGGCGTCGATGTTTCCCATGTGATGCTGGCCTCCGCCGAACAGTCGATTGCGCGCGCGGGACTGACCGAGCGTGTGCAGGTCGCCCATGCCGACGCCACGGCATTCGATCCGGCCAAGCAGCTCGGCGTCTCGAAGTTCGACCGCGTGTTCATTTCCTACACGCTGTCGATGATCCCGGCCTGGGAGAAGGTGCTGGACAGTGCGGTCGCGCTGCTCGCGCCCGGCGGGCAACTCCACATCGTCGATTTCGGCGGACAGGAACATTTTCCGGCGTGGTTTCGCAGCGTGCTGCGGCGCTGGCTGGCGCGCTTTGGCGTGATACCGCGCGATGAACTCGAAGCGCGGCTGCGCGCATGCGCCGCGCGCCACGGCTTGCAATTGACAATAATGCGGCCGTGCCTCGGCTACGCGCAGCACGCCATTGTTGCTAACCCTGCGGCTGATTTCATTTTTGTCAAAAAAACAGCCGCCCCGGAAATTTCAGGGTCGGCTGCGTAGCTTTTGTCGCGTTCGCTTTAGCGGCGCGGCGGCGGACCCGCCTGAGCCTGACCTGTCAGCAGCGGCGTGATGTTGCGCACCGCGACGCGCCGGTTGGCGCGCTCCGCACCGTCGGTCGGTACTTTCAGATACTGCTCGCCGTAGCCCTGCGTGGTGAGGTTTTCCGCCGGCACGCCGAACTGCTGGCTCAGCGCGATGGCGACGGACTCGGCGCGGCGATCCGACAGCGAGAGGTTATCGACGTCGCTGCCGGTTGCGTCGGTGTGGCCTTCGACCAGGAACACCGCCCGCGGGTTGCGCGAGATGACCTGATTGAGTCCGTCTGCGATCGGAGCGAGTTTCTGGATCTGCTCGTCGGTCAGTTCCCAGGACCCGGATTCGAACGTCACTGTGTTGAGATCGATGCGCGGCATGCGATCCCGCAGCGGGGCGTTGTAGCGGATTTCATCGAGCGAGTAGGGACGGTCGATGTAGTCCACCGGCGGCGCCATCAGCGTGTCGTAGAGGAAACGCGGATTGCGGTCGTACCGATCGTAATCGACGATGTAGCGGTCACGCGGAATGCGGATCACCGGCGCGGCAAGATTCAGGAAGAAGTTTGCCGGCGAGAAATCGCGTCCGCGCGGACGGTTGTCGATCAGGATAATCTCGCGCCCGTTCGGCAGGATGCGCGAGCGGCGCAGGAGATAGCCGTTGTCATCGACGATGTTGATGATGCGGTCGCCCGTTGGCAGCACCACGGTGGTGACGGTGGTGACGCCGCGGCGGGCGGTCGTGACATCGCGCGCGCCGTAAGCGAAGCGTGCGGTGTCGCTGTGGCGGATGAAGGTGCGGCCGTTTTCGCGAATGATCGTGCGATCCGGTTCGCGGAAGACCTGACGGCCGCCCTCGGTGGATTCACGGCGTTCGCCACGCAGCGCGCCCATGTTGCGCAACGGCTGGCCTTGCGCTGATTGCGGCGTCAGGCCCTGACCGACCGCGGTCGGTGCAATCGGCCGCAACTGCGGTTGCTGCTGCGGCGCGGGTACGCCGGAAGGCGCGAGCGGTGCGGCTTGCGTGTTCGGTGCAACACCGGCGCTGGCCGGAGCCGGTGCAGGCGGCGCGCCGGGACGGCCTGGAGGTCCACCCGGCTGACCGGGTTGCGGGCCGAAGCGGCGTCCGCCGGGACCGGCCTGCGGCGGCATGCCGGGACGGCCGGCAGGCGGCTGACCCTGTGCAGCAGGTGGCGGTGGCGGGGCAGCATTGTTCTGCGCGCCACCGGGCGGCGGAGCCTGAGGTGTTGCGGGTGCAGGTGCCGCCGCGGGAGGCGATGCGGCGGGCGGCGATGCAGCGGGAGGTGCAGGCGGCGCGGCTTGCGGCGCGGGCGGACCACCGGGGCGGCCTTCGGGACGTGAGCCGTCCGGACGGCCACCTTCGGGACGACCGCCTGGCCGGCCATCGGGACCACGACCATCGGGTCCGCGCCCTTCCGGACCACGGCCTTCCGGACCGCGACTCTCACCTTGCGGCGGCGCGGGCGGCGCAGCCTGTGGCGCGGGAGCCGGAGCCTGTGGTGCAGCCTGCGGTGCGGGACGTGCAGCGGGCGGAGGCGCTGAAGGTGCAGGCGGCGGCGGAGGCGCCGCGCGTTCAGGCGGACGTGATGCCGGAGGCGGCGGTGGGGGGGGCGGAGCCGGGCGTGCCGCAGGCGGCGCAGCCGGAGGGGCTGGCGGCGGCGCAGGGCGAGCGGCCGGAGGGGGCGGCGGAGGCGGGGGTGGCGGAGCCGGACGCGCTGCCGGGGGTGGCGGCGGTGCTGGCGGTTTCGGCGGTGGCGCTGCGGCGGGTGCTGCCGGCTTGGGCGGCGCGGGCTCGGCTGCGGGTGGCGCCGCCGGCGCTTGTGCCAGCAGGATCGATGAGCGGTCCGCGTTCACGCGATCACCGTTCAATTCGCCTGCGGCCGGCGTGGTGGCATGGGCAGCGGTCAGCCATACGGCGCTCGACAGAAACGTGCCTGCCATCAGCAGCCGGTGAATAGTGCGCATTTAGCAGGATGTTGAAAAAACCGATCGGGGGCTCAGATTTCTACTGAAATCAGGGTGCTATTGGGAACTTCGACATCCAAAGGAACCGGCGCCCCCTGGGCCAAGATCTGCTCAAGAATCATAAAAAGACGGGAATGGATGTGGGTCAG
>CANJBX010000085.1 GCA_947472885.1 Hyphomicrobiaceae bacterium | reverse complement strand
TCGCAGAACGCAAACGCATCAAACATGCAACTATCGCAAACCGTCGCTTGCAGCACCGACTGCAGGCCGCCTAAACTCTAACCCTGATGAGCCAGAGCCTCTCTTCTCGAAACGCCTGATCAGTCTCAAATTGCCTGACGACGGACAATGCGCATAATATTTGGCGTGATACGCCGTTACGTTCATCGCTCGTTTTCCGAACTAAACTCTCAAACTTTTTGGATCGCTCCCAGGCCAAAAAACCAATTAGGCATGGGATGGCGATGGCTGGGAATTCGAGCGCCTGATGAGGACTGCTGCGGTACAATGGGCGAATAAATTTGCGTCCGTTCGCACACCAATACCAATAGAGGGTAGCACTGAACTCTATTCAAACAACCCTCAGTAGGTATCACCAAAGTGACATCGGTTTTTTTGTTTCCCAGAATTTTTGGGGATGAGAAAAAAGCTGTGCCGTGGTTCGATGGTTACACGAGGGTCACAAGCCGGTTTTGGGGTCATCTATATTTCAGGCATACCCGGAAGGCGGCGGCGCACGGGTGGGGGCCTGTCCAGACGGGGGTGGGGGTGCCGAGGGCACTAGATTTTAGAGTTGGTTTTCAAAAGGGGCGCCTTGCGTTAGGAGCATCGCTGCGCCGCCTTAGACGCTCACTCAGTGGTAGCCATGTGGTTGCCAAGCCAGCCGAGCTAATTCCAACACACCGCTAAGTGATTGATTTATTGGCGCACCCGACAAGAGTCGAACTTGTGACCTCTGCCTTCGGAGGGCAGCGCTCTATCCAGCTGAGCTACGGGTGCGTTGCGCCCTAGATAGACGAACCTCGGCAGGGCGGCAACATGCCCGGTTTAGGCAATAAAGTTGCGCGAAATCTCCATCCTGCGGTGGTCAGGTTCGAATTTTGCGGTGCGCCAAGGCCACTGTGCCCTTGCGGCGGGCTGCATGGGTGAACCAGTCAAGAATAAACCCCGCACAGGGCGGGGCTTAGGTAGTGAAACAACAGCTGCCGTTACTTGACTTTGATGTTCTCGGCGGACTGCTTGCCCTTGCTGGTAACAACCTCGTACTCGATCTTTGCATTCTCATTGACCGAGCTGAGGCCGGCACGCTCTACGGCAGAAATGTGCAGGAACACATCCTGGCCGCCGCCGTCCGGTGAAATAAAGCCATAGCCCTTCGTCGCGTTAAACCACTTAACTGTACCTGATGCCACTATCGCGCTCCATGTTGAGGAGCGCATCATAGGGCAAAGCGGCCCAATTAGATACGGCTGAAGGAAAGAAAGCAGTGCGCGTAAAACCGCTGCAATTTTCCGCCTAAGCCACTCCAGCTCCTCAAGAGTTCCTGAAGTCTCGACTTATTGGCTCCATTGACGCACAAAGGAACATCACCGGCCGAATCCGGGCGTCGGTGACTGTGAGACGCCACCGTGCTCCCGCCTGAGCGGAGCGCTTATGCTGTCCTCAAAATCGTTTGACGCGCACGACAAGCTGACCTGCCCTCAGTGCAAGGGCCAGATGTTGCTTGTCCGCCGGATGCCTCACCCCGCGGTAGCTCAGGGCGAAACCCAGACTTTCGCGTGCAATTCATGCGCAAGCAACGTTCAACGCAACATCGATAGTGCCGGTCAAATTATCTAGGAGATCTGATGTTTGGAAATCAAAACGTTCGGCCCAATAAATACGGTATCAATGATCGGTTGCCCTGCCCGAACTGCAAAATGACAATGCTGCTCGGCCGCAGAACGCTTCACTCCACGCTGACGGGGTTCGAAGTTCAGGCTTTCAATTGCAAGAAGTGCGGCAATGAAATCGAGCGCGTCATTGACGTGGATGGAAATGCGCCGGATTGAATTTTACAAACGGAAAGCTAGCGCCGCTTGGCGATGCGCGGCTTGACCACCACAGGTTCAATCACTTCCGGCTCGGGCATCTCGGCGGGCAGCCAGAATCCGTGATCCACCAGCGCGTTTTGGGCGTCATCATGAACCCGGGCGTTGTCGTAAGGCTTCCAGTATCTCCACACCCGATCTTTCGGGAGATTTGATCCGGACTTTTCATGGGTCAGCGCAAACACCTTCTTCGCGCCGCCCGTCTGAAACGCATACACTATCTTGCTGTCATCCATTTTGACGGTGCTTTCTTTTGCCTGTTGCTATCAGGTTAGCAGATATTTCCACTTAAATCCCGAAAGTCATTCGGCACCAGTGTGAGTTGGCAATCCGTGCTGAAAACACGCTGTCGCACGCCTACGCCCGGGAAGGCCTTGTAATCGGCCCGGTGAGCGCCATATGTGACCTTGGCACGTAGACGCACTGGGTCCTTTTCTCGCTTGTTTGTTAGCCGCGCCACGCCTCGGCCCTTCAATCGCTGACCTATTCAAATTCCTTGTTCGATTTAATGCACGTCCGTCAGGACGCATTTACCGGCGCTACTTCAGAAAAGGTTGTCTCATGGCGTTTGAACGCGCGCGTGCGCATGCCGTGGCGAAGCCATGGGGCGTTTCGGATTTGCGTCCATTCAGCAATGAGATCTGCGGTGAAGATACGATTGGCGAAATTTGGTACGAACGCGAAGATGTGGACGAAGTAAATTCCGCGCTATTGCTCAAGCTTCTCTTCACGAGCGAGCCGCTGTCGATCCAGGTTCATCCTGACGATGTCTATGCACTATCCATAGGCCAGCGGAATGGAAAAACCGAAGCCTGGTACATTCTCAGCGCGGCGCCGGGCGCAAGGATTGCCCTTGGACTAAAAGAGTATCTGTCGCCACAGCATCTGCGCGCGTCAATCGACGACGGCTCTATTTCGAATCTTGTTAAGTGGCAGGCTGTGTTTGCAGGCGATAGTTTCTTGATCCCCGCCGGTACGATCCACGCCATAGGCGCAGGACTTGTTGTTGCCGAAATCCAGCAACGCAGCGACGCGACGTTTCGCCTTTTTGACTATGGCAGCGGGCGTGATTTGCACGCGGCCCACGCTGTCGCCGTTGCGATCACCGACGCTGTTGTTTTCAAGTTTGAACAGAAGAATTTGACGCCGGAGCGGACCAGCGTTGCTTCCTGTTCATATTTTTCCATGGAGCGTTTTGATCTGCCGCCAAATTCATCGTGGCGTCTCAAGGCAGACGGAGAGACGTGGATGCTCGGTGTGAGTGGGGAGGCGCTCGCCGGATTGGTCTCCATTGCTCCAGGTGAAGCCGCCTTTGTGAAGTCAGCCAGTCTCGATTTCCGTGTCGGGCCGGAAGGATTGGTCGCCATCGTGGCCTGCGCCGTGGTAGCCCTTTGCCTGACCTTCTGATGCGTATTTGCCGGGACGGCGAATTTGATCGCGCGCTGCGAATTCCGGTGGTTGCTCACGTTGCGGGTATCGTTCAATGAATCCCATGCAACGGATAGCATTCGTCGGTAATCATCTTCCGCGCCGTTGCGGCATCGCGACTTTTACACACGACCTTCACCTCGCAGTATCGACGGTTCGCCCGAACATGGACACCGGCGTTGTGGCGATGACTGATCCGGGCTGCGCGTATGATTATCCGCCGACCGTCCGGTTTCAGATCCATGATGAGGTTGTCAGTTAGTACGCTGACGCTGCGGAGTATCTGAACAGCCACAAGTTCGATGTTGTTTCCCTCCAGCATGAATACGGGATTTTCGGAGGAGAGGCGGGCGGCAACATTGTCGAACTGCTGACGCGTCTGAACATGCCCGTTGTCACGACGCTGCATACTGTTCTCGCGAAACCCTCGGACGCACAGCGCCGCGTCATGCGCCAGATCATCGACGTCTCCGAGAAAGTTGTGGTGATGGCGGAGAAGGGCCGGGAGCTTCTTCGCGCCGTTCACGGCGTGCCGAGCCACAAGATCGAGATCATTCCGCACGGCATACCGGACTTCCCGTTTCTTGAATCCCGGTATGCCAAGACGAAATTCGGTTTTGAGGGCAAGACGGTCATTCTGACCTTTGGCTTGCTGTCGCCCAGCAAGGGCATCGAAACCGTTATCGACGCCATGCCGGGCATCGTCCGGTCTTGTCCCAACGCTGTTTATGTCGTGCTGGGTGCGACCCATCCGAACCTCGTGCGCAATCAAGGAGAAGGTTATCGCGAAAGTCTGATCGCGCGGGTGAAGGAGCTGGGCATCGAGGGGCACGTCGTTTTTTTCAATGAGTTCGTGGATCAGCCAAGGCTGCTGGACTTCATTTCGATGTGCGACGTCTATGTGACGCCTTACCTCAACGAGGCGCAAATGACTTCGGGAACGCTCGCCTACAGCTTTGGCTTGGGCAAGGCCGTCGTCTCCACGCCATACTGGCACGCCAAGGAATTGCTGGCTGAGGGCCGCGGCATCCTCGTTCCGTTTGGCGATGCTCAGGTCGTCGGAAGCGAAATTGCAGGATTACTGACTGACGAACCCCGCCGTCACGCCATGCGCAAACGTGCGTACGCGGCGAGCCGCTCGATGACGTGGGCGCAAACGGCAGAGCATTATCTCGACGTTTTTGAAACGGCGTGTTCTCGCGACGTGCCGGATATTTCGTCTGTGCCTGATCCGATTGCCTTACTGAGCGAAGCGGCCGTTATTCCTGAAATGCGGATTGGTCATTTTCTGTCTTTGTGCGACAGCACGGGAATGCTGCAACACGCGGTGCACTCTGTGGCAGATCGATCGCACGGCTACTGCGTCGATGACAACGCGCGGGCCTTGCTGTTTGCGGTCACGCTTCCAAAATCCGGCGATGTGAAGCTGCCTGATATCTTGACCGCGCAGTTTGCTGCATTCGTGCAGCACGCGTGGAATCCCGACACCCGGCGATTTCGCAACTTCATGAGTTACGACCGCCGGTGGCTCGAAGCGCAGGGGTCCGAAGATAGCCACGGGCGCACATTGTGGGCTTTGGCCGAATGCGCGCGCAAAGACTTCGACCCGTCACGCCGGCGCTGGGCTTCAACTCTTTTTAAAACGGCACTTCCGAGCGTTGAGCAGTTTTCGTCACCGCGTGCCTGGGCCTTTGCGCTGTTGGGTCTGAATGCATTTTGCCTGCTGGAGCCGGCGGATAAATTTGCTTTGGGGCTGCGCAAGACGCTGGCCGAAAAACTGATGGCGCGTTTTGCCGTCAATGAGCGTGAAGATTGGGTCTGGTTTGAAGACATGCTTGCCTACGACAATGCCCGCCTGTGTCAGGCATTGATTCAAACCGGCATGGCCACCCACAGCCGGCCCTACGTGGATACAGGCTTGCGCTCGCTCCGCTGGCTGATGTCCATTCAGACGGCAGCGGAGGGGCATTTCAGGCCGGTTGGAAGCGATAGTTTCGGCAATTCGCATCTGGCGCCCGCGCAGTTCGATCAGCAGCCCGTTGAGGCGGCAGCAGCGATTTCCGCCTGCCTCGCGGCCTTCCGGGCGGACGACGGCGAGGAATGGTCCGCAGGCGCGCTAAGCGCCTTTGCCTGGTTTCAGGGCAAGAATGACCAGGGAAAGACGCTTGTCGATCCGGAGAGCGGGAGTTGCTCCGACGGCCTCCATCCAGACCGCGTGAATGAGAATAAAGGCGCGGAATCGGTGCTATCCTATCTTCTCGGCCTTGGGGAGATTCGGCAGTTCAAGCTGGCTGCCGTGACTGGCCATATCGCGCCCTTATCCGAATTGTTGCCGGGTGCCGTCAGCGCCATTCCTCCTCAAGCACCGCTAGGGAATTTCATTGCCCCAATCCCACTTCGTGAATCGCCAGAGCTTATACCTGCGCCCGGACCCGGCGAAGGTGGTCGTTAGACCATTCAAGCCGGCGACAGAACCGCGTGATCTCAACCCAACCGATAAAACGCGCGCGAACCATATCGTTGAAAGAGTTCTCAGGCTCGACGCCGAAACCGCCGCACGATTGCTGCAAGAGGTCCTTGAAAACTTTGATGGCCGTCACAGGAATCTGCTTAATATTTTCGAGTCGCGCGCGGCTGAGATGGAAGACGCGCTTGAACCCCATTCCCAACTGAGCAAAACGCAACGCGGGCTTATCGGTGCGTGTTTTCTCAACGAGTATTCTTTTGAGGCTTCGGCCTTGTTCAATCCGAGTATCGTCAGGCATCCCGATCAGACGGGTGCGCCGGAAAATGGCTGCCGGTTTATCCTAAGCCTGCGTGCCGTCGGTGAAGGGCATATTTCTTCGCTGACGTTCCGCTCCGGCACGATTGCTGCCGATGGCGCAGTTTCGGTCGATCCGACTGCGCGCCTCGCTGCGGTCCCGAAAGTATTGACGACACGACAGGGCGCCGGCGGCGAAGAAGTTGACGTGCTGTTCGGACCGGAGGAAGAACTCAGCGAACGCGTTATCTTTCCGATAACCGCTTCTCAATCGAACGGGATCGAAGACGCCCGGTTTGTCGAATTCAACGACGATGGCAAAAAGACATTTTATGCGACGTATACGGCCTACAGTGGAAGGGCAATCCGGTCGGAGTTGATCGAGACCTCCGATTTCCAGTCATTCCGAATGACACCGCTTCGCGGTTCGGCTTCACGCAACAAGGGGATGGCCCTGTTCCCGCGAAAGATCGACGGCCGCAATGCGATGATTGGACGGCAGGACAATGAGAATCTCTATCTTATGTATTCGGACGATCTCTACACCTGGGAGGGCGGACAGGCTTTTATTCAGCCGCAGTACCCGTGGGAGTTTGTTCAGATCGGCAACTGCGGTTCGCCCATTGAACTCGACGATCATTGGCTGCTGCTGATCCATGGCGTCGGTCCGGTGCGCAAATATTCAATCGGTGCTGTTTTGCTGGATAAAAATGATCCATCGAAGATCATCGCCCGCTCGCGGGAGCCTCTGGTTTATCCCGAGGGGACAGAACGTGAGGGTTATGTTCCGAATGTTGTCTACACCTGTGGCGCAATGCGGCATGGCAACCAGATCATTTTGCCTTACGCTGTGTCCGATACATTTTCCAATTTCGCGACAATCAGGATTTCAGATCTGATGCAGGCCGTTACGAACTGACACTTCAATGCTGCGCCTATGCGAGCGCCGGCGCTTTTTCGCTGAATTCAGACTGTACGGCTGCGATGTCTGCGAGCGCCGGAAGACCGGCTTCGTTGCCAAGATGCTGAATCTTGAATCCCGATGCAGCTTTGGCAAACTGGAAATGCTCATGCCATGAACGCTTTGAGTCATTCAGGTAGGAGAAAATATATGCGCCATGGAACACGTCGCCGGCACCGCTGGTATCGATGATCCGTGCGGCCGGAATGTCGAAAGGCTCTTCGTTCTGTGTATGGCCGCCTGCTTCTCTCCAAAGGAGCCCTTTTTCACCCAGCGTTACAGCGCAAATCTTGCAGCCTCGGCCTTGCAGATAATCGAGCGTCGCTTCAGGTGGCAGTCCCATCTGCTCGCAGAAACGTTCCGAAACGACCGCAACGTCTATGAATGCAAGCATGTCATGGGTGTTGGCCCGCACCGCGCCGCCATCCAGCGAAGTCAGAATGCCGGCGTTACGGCATTTCTGCGCATAGTGCATCGCCGCGTCGGGTTGATGACCATCGACATGCAATGCGCGGCAGCCGGTAATATCGAGGAGGGGGAATGGATGGAGATAGTTATCGTCGCGACAGCGCACGATAGCGCGCTTGCCGTCATGCGGCATGACGAATGAGAGCGACGACTTCTTCACTTTACGCAGGTGCAAGTCCACGCCGTATTTCGCGGCCATGTCGAGAAACATTCTCCCCAGCCAATCGTCCGCGCCGGTCGTCAGCAAGTCGGGCTTGATCGCCAGCTTGGCACAGCAGAACGCTGCCGTTACGGCATTGCCGCCGAATGACACAGCATATTCGGACGCGACGGCCTTTTCGTCGCCCGTCGGGATGTGATCCGCCAGAAACGTCACATCAATGTAGGTCTGGCCAATAAACAAAGCCTGCATGGCAGAATTACCTCTGAATAGGCCGGCTTTTGGCTGGGACGAATCATATCCCCGGAGCCAATGCATATGCTTGGTTGCTGCATACACGGGATTGCCGGGCGGCGACACGCCCATGGCAGGCGCGCGGAACCCGCATCAGGTAGCGGTCGAGGAATGCCAGCGCCGGCGCGCATATTCCGGATTGCTTGGCGCGCAACGGCCAATCTGCAACACTGTTTTCGGGCGAATGACGAAGTGATACCGGGGCGCGCATCATGCCGAAAGCGATACGCATTTACGAGAATGGCGGCCCTGAGGTGCTGCGGTGGGAGGACGTCGACGTGCTGCCGCCCGGCCGCGGCGAAGTGCTGCTGCGCCACACCGCTGTTGGCCTGAACTACGCCGACGTGAACCTGCGCCGCGGCGGCTTTTACATTCATGCCACGCTGCCGTTGCCGGCCATTCTCGGCAACGAAGCCGCCGGCGTGATCGAAGGGCTTGGGCCGGGCGTGACCGAGTTCAAGGCCGGTGACCGGGTTGCCTATGTGAGTCCGAGCGGAATGACGAATTCGCCGGGCGGCTACAGCGAAGCGCGCACCATCGAAGCCGCACGCCTCGTGAAAATTCCCGACGGCGTCTCCGACCGGCAGGCGGCGGCCTCGCTGCTCAAGGGACTCACCGCGTGGTGCATCCTGCGGCCCACGTTCGAGGTCAAGCCCGGCCACACCATCCTCGTCCACGCGGCGGCGGGCGGCGTCAGCAGCTTACTCGTCCAGTGGTGCAAGCATCTCGGCGCGACCGTCATCGGCACGGTCGGCAACGCCGAAAAAGCCAAGGCCGCGCGCGCGGATGGTTGCGACCACACGATCCTGTATCGCGAGGTCGATTTCGTCGCCGAGGTGAAGCGGCTGGTGCCGGCTGGCGTCTCTGCCGTGTTCGACGGCGTCGGCAAGGATACGTTTCTGCCTTCGCTCGAATGCCTCGATCCGTTCGGCACGCTCGTTAATTTCGGCAACGCTTCCGGCGCGCCGCCACCGCTCGATATTCGCGTGCTGGCCAATGCCGGCGCGCAAAAGGTGACGCGCGTCGGCATGGGATTCTTTTTCACCGAGCGCACGGTACTGGTTGCGGCGGCCGGGGAATTGTTCGGGCTGATAAAGCAGGGCGTGCTGACGCCGCGGATCGAGCGCACCTATGCGTTGCGCGACGCGGCGCAGGCGCACCGCGATCTCGAAAGCCGGCAGACGACCGGATCGGTGGTTTTGCTGCCTTGAGGCCAGTCTACTTGTGTTGGCCTATTTGTTGATGAAGCCGTCCAGCAGGGCCATCACTTCGGCCTGCTTTTCATAAGGCGCCATGTGCGCCGCATCGGCGATGATGGCTTTCTGCGAACCCTTGATGGCGTTCGCGAACTCGTCGGCGTAAAGCGCCGGCACGAATGCGTCGTCTGCGCCCTGCACGATCAGCGTCTTTGCGGTGACGCGCGGCAGGCGGCGGCGCAGCCCGCGATCCGGGATAGGCCAGATGTATTTCGCGACCGTCGTCATCGCCTGCGCCAGCGCGATGGCTTTCTCGGATGGATCGTTGGGTTCGTCAGCAGGGTCGGACATTTCAGCTGATGCTTTCTTGTCCTTCCACAGCATCGTATTGAAATTCGCGTAAGGCACCGAGAACAGGTCGGCGACCGAGTAGTCGTCGCGCCACAGACCGAAGGGTGAGAGCAGGACAAGTTTAGAAACGCGACGGGGATAATGCGCGGCATATTCTGCCGCCACCATTGCGCCGAACGAATGGCCGACCAGGGTGATGTTGCCAAGGCCAAGCGCATCGAACACGGCGTCGTAGTGCAACGCGAGATCATGTACCGTGTCGATGTCGTCGATTTCGGCAAGGTCTGTGTAGCCCGGCGACAGCGGTGCAATCACGGAATAATGCTTCGTCAAATCGGCAATGACCGGATCGTGTCCGCGCAAGCCGTGCGGGCCATGCAGCCAGACAATTGTGGGGCCTTTGCCGCCACGGAATACTTCACTCCTGGCGCCGCCGGGCAGCGTCACGGTTTCACGCGTCAACATGTGCATTCCTGTAAATTATTCTGCGGCAAGCGGGGCAGGTTTCCGGACGTCGGTGAGATTGTCCTTCGGCCACCAGCGGTCTTCGTATTCGTTGAAGCGGTTGCGCAGCTTTGGGATGACTTCGCGCGCAAATCGCGTGGTGTTGTAGTAGACCGTTTCGTTGCTCATGTTGCCGTAGTGGCACAATGCCATGACGTGACCGACGTGCAGCTTGTCGGCCATGTCGTTGAGGCGATCCGCGATGGTCTGCGGCGAGCCGGCAACAATGCAGCCGGCATCGAGCAGGTCTTTCCACTTCACGTTGGCGCCGCGCAGGTTGGCAGAGGCTTTCACGACCTGTCCGCTGATGCCTTTGCGCATCGTCGCGATGCTGGTGTAGCCCGGCGGGTTGTAATACTGCGGCGCGATGTGGAAGCACTTGTTGTAGAAATATTCTGCGGGTCCGGCATAGAGCCGCTCGGCCTCGGCATCGTTCTCCGCGACCGCGATGAACTGTAGGAATCCTGCGCGATAAGGATTGCGGTCTCCGCCCTGTTTCTCGACGGTTTCCCAGAATGCATCCATCACCGGGCGGCCGTTCTCGTAGCCCCAGTAGGACAGGTAGGCGTAGAGGAAATCGTTGGCAACGCACCACTCGAAGGTCTCGATCGAGCCGCCACCGGGAATCCAGATCGGCGGATGCGGGTTCTGTACCGGCACCGGCCATGGATTCACATAACGCAGCTGCGTATACTTGCCATTGAAGGCGAACGGCTTGCGTTCCTTCCACGCGCGCACGATGAGTTCGACGCCTTCGCGGTACTTGTCGCGCAGGGTCGCCGGGTTCGCACCATAACAGAAGGCGGTATCCATGCCGGTGCCGACCGGGAAGCCTGAAACCAGCCGCCCGCCCGACATCACATCGAGCATCGCCATTTCCTCGGCGACGCGGATCGGCGGATTGTAGAGCGCGACGGAATTTCCCAGCACGACGAGCTTGGCTTTGGAGGTGCGACGCGTCAGCGCCGCGGCCATCAGGTTCGGCGATGGCATCAGGCCATAGCCATTCTGGTGGTGTTCGTTGACGCAGATGCCGTCGAAGCCGGCGCGCTCGGCGAATTCGAGCTGGTCGAGATAATCGTTGTAGACCTGATGACCCTTCACCGGATCGTAGAGTTCGCCGGCTGGCGCATCGACCCAGACCGACGGATACTTCTCCTTGAAGTCGTCCGGCAGATGCGGATACGGCATCAGGTGGAACCAGTGGAATTTCATTCCTTGCCTCCCTCGCAGATCGTGTCCCGGACAAGCGCGCCTCGCGCGCGAAGACCCGGGACCCAGAGCTATTTTCGCTGAACGATCTTTGTCGCTCTCTTTATTCTTCGTGCCGCCCTGGACCCCGGATCACGCGATGGCGCTGCGCGCCACGCGGTCCGGGGAACCGAGACAACAATGATTCAACTTCGCTTCAAGATTTTTGGCAACCGTTCCGCTGCCGCGTCAAATGCGCCGAGCAGTTCGTCGAAGCGGCCTTCGACGTCGGGGCGGCGGCCCGGCTCCGTAATAATATAGAACTCGTTTTCCTCGATGGCGCGCAGCACGAGTGCTGCGAGGTCGAGCGGGTCGAGGCCGATTTTGGAACCCTCGACATAGCGCTTGTTGCGTTCGGCCATAAGCGGGTCGGCGCGGAAGTCGTAAGCGCCGCCGAAACGATCCGGCCGGTTGCGGCCGTTGTCCGGCATGTTGGTTTTGGTCCAGCCGGGGCACAGGACGCTGACGCCGATGTTGGTGTCTGCAAGTTCCTGCCGCAGCACGTCGGAGAGGCCGACGATGGCGAATTTGGTTGCGCCGTAGGTTCCGGCCAGCCCCTTGGGCGTCAGGCCGGACATCGAGGAGGTGCTGACGATGTGGCACGGCTCACCGTGCGCCTTCATGTGCGGGACGAAAGTGCGGATGCCGTGCACGGTGCCGTAGAGGTTGACCCCGACGACCCATTCCCAGTCCGCCATCGAGACTTCATCCATGGCGCCGCCGCGCGAGACGCCGGCGTTGTTGCAGAGAATGTGGACCTTGCCGAATTTCGCGAAGGTTTTGGCGGCAGCTTCGGTGAGTGCCTCGCCGATGGATACATCCGCCAGCACCTTGCCGACCCGGTCGCCGTGGTTGGACAGACTGTGCGCGGCAGCGTCCAGCGCGGCCTGCTCGACGTCGGCCATCATCACATTCATGCCGCGGTTGAGGAAGGTGCGGGCCATGGCGAGGCCGATGCCGCTTGCCGCTCCGGTCACGAACGCAGTCCCGCCCTGAAATTCCTTCATTTTTTTCTCCGTTTATGCCGGTGAGTTTAGCAGGCGGCGGGGCTATAGTCAGGCAAACGCCGCGTCTAGGCGGTATGCATTGGAGAGCGTCAAATGTCCCAGGTGGCTGAACCCGTGGCTGAAATCCGCCAGAAGTCTTCCGCCGGCAAAGCCGCTTTCAAATGGGAAGATCCGCTCGATATCGAAGCGGAACTGACCCCGGAAGAGCGTATGGTGCGCGACAGCGCCCATCGCTTCGGACAGGAAAGGCTGTTTCCCGGCATCATCGAAGCCTACCGCGAGGAGAAGTTCGACAAGAACGTCTTCAAGGAAATGGGCGCGCTTGGCCTTCTTGGCTCGACGATCCCGGAAGAATACGGCGGGGCAGGACTTGGCTACGTCGCCTATGGCCTGATTGCGCGTGAAATGGACCGCGTCGATAGCGGCTATCGTTCGGCGATGTCGGTGCAGTCCTCGCTGGTGATGTATCCGATCTATTCCTATGGCAACGAAGCGCAGCGCAAGAAATACCTGCCCAGGCTCGCTGCCGGCGAGATGGTCGGCTGCTTCGGCCTGACCGAACCGGATCACGGCTCCGATCCCGGCTCGATGGTGACCAAGGCCGAGAAGGTCGCCGGCGGCTACAAGCTCAACGGCGCCAAGATGTGGATCACCAATGCGCCGATTGCCGACGTTGCGGTGGTATGGGCGAAGCTCGATGGCGTTATTCGCGGCTTCATCGTCGAGCGTGGCACCAAGGGCTTCTCGACGCCGAAGATCACCGGCAAGCTGTCCATGCGGGTTTCGACCACGGGCGAGATCGTGCTTGAGGATTGCGTCGTGCCGGAAGAAAACCTGCTGCCGAATGCGTCGGGCCTCGCCGGTCCGTTCGGTTGCCTCAACAATGCGCGCTTCGGCATTTCCTTCGGCGCGCTGGGTGCGGCGGAGTTCTGCTGGCATCGCGCGCGGCAATATGTGCTGGACCGTAAGCAGTTCGGACGGCCGCTCGCTGCCAATCAGCTGATCCAGAAGAAGCTCGCCGACATGCAGACCGAAATCGCCATCGGTCTTGCCGCCGCGCTGCGGCTCGGCCGCATGATGGAGGCCGGCACCGCCGCGCCGCCGTCGGTCTCGCTGATGAAGCGCAACAACTGCGGCAAGGCGCTCGATATCGCCCGCGTCGCTCGCGACATGCACGGCGGCAACGGCATCTCGGAGGAATTCCACATCATGCGCGTGATGTCGAACCTCGAGACGGTCAACACCTACGAGGGCACGCACGATATTCATGCGCTGATCCTGGGCCGCGCGCAGACGGGGATACAGGCGTTTTTCTAAGAGCCTGTCCGGAGAAAACTTGAATCTCTTGAATCGTTTATGATTCAAGGGAGGCGGTCCGATTCTTTTGGAGATCGCCGATGTGGACGAAGGAAAATCGCGGGCGCTATGACCGAAGCAAAC
>CANJBX010000084.1 GCA_947472885.1 Hyphomicrobiaceae bacterium | reverse complement strand
TCGCCTTGATGGCCACGCGCTCTTGCCAAAACTTATCCTGGGGGTAAAGTTCACTAACGGGTTGGAGGTCATCGCCAAGGCGAGCGACCTTCAGGACGAAACCGCCGCCTAAAAGATCAGGCCGTCACCAACTTTAGGCGATAGCTCACTCATAAGTGCATTGGCGGATGTGGGCGAACCCGCATCGGAGCGATCCCAACGCTCTGTTATGATTGCGAATTAAAGATTCCACCAAAGACGCTGAAATACCCCCGCGTCTGCCAAGAATGCAGCCATTCGTTTTCGTCTAAGGAACAGCAGAAACACTGCATCGGTTGTCGGCGGCACATACGCAAAGAACGGTCGCGTGATTACGCAAAGCGCGCCTACGCCCGCGCGTCGCAGGACGAAGCCAAGATGGCCAAGCGACGCGAGTATTCGCGCCTAAAGCAGCGGGAGTATCGTGCGCTTCGAGGTCAGCCCGGCAGGGCAAAGTGGGATAAAAAGTATCGCACCAGCGAAAATGGCCGGGCCAAAGATGATGCCTATGCGAAGAGCCGTCGCGGCCTAGATCGGACGAAAGCCTACGCTGAACGCAACCGCCCGAAGCTCCGGGCCTACGGGAAGGAGTATTACCAAACAACCGGGAAATTTGGATTGAAACGCGGCAGGTTTAGAGGAAAGAGAAAGAAGAAAACAACCGACCAATGATTTGCCAACCCGCCCCTACTTTACCCAGGAAAGTATGGAACTTGTCCTATAATCCCAAGCGTAGGATTTCATATCCTCCTCGACGTGTAAAATTGGGGGTAGAACATGGACAATGATAGCGGCAAAATATTGGAAATTGCCGCGCACGACGACCGGTGCTTGAGAACTAGGCGGGCTAATCACCGCGCGACTTTGGTGTCGGCCTTTTTGGTGATTTGCGCCGGCTTAGTGGATCAGCCGAGTGCGAAGGCGCAAGAACAGCACACTGCCAATTTTCTTTTGAGCGCGTGCAGGGATTTAACGCTTGATGGCGATCCTACAAATTCATTCGTTGTCGGATATTGCGCTGGAGAGATTAGCGTAGTCACGGTTACTGCTAGACAATTGCCGCAGAAAGTCCGCTCCTGCCCTCCATTGACTGCGCCACTTTCGCAACGTGCCAAGGTAGTTGTCTCTTACCTTGATCGCAATCCGGCGCGGCTCCACGAATCCTTCATCATTCTCGCAATGGAAGCGTTCGCCGAAGCATGGCCGTGCAAATGACGGTTAGACTTTCAAAAGCTGTTCCCAATCCGTCGTGTAATGAGGCGATTTGTGGTCACTCCGCAGTTTCCACCCATGCTGCCGCCCCATCGTGCCGTAAGTAATCGCCCCTCGCCCGTATCGGCCATTGAGACTATCGACCGTTCGCATCAGCCGTTTCCGTTCAACCGAGTCCGGAGCGGCAAATAGATCGGGTGTCGCCTCTGCCGCTGCGCACAGCACCGGGAAGATGACGCCTGCTTTGCTGTAGCCGAAGCCTTTGCGCCAGATTGAGGCCAAAGCGCGCATTGCCGCGCCAATCAGCTTGCTTGTATCAGCCGATGCCACCGGCAATTCAACCTCCCGTGTCCCGTAGTATTGCGGGGCGGTCGGCTTGAATTTATTCGTGTGAACGAAGACGACGACGCTGGCAGTGGCAAGATTCTGCCGGCGCATTTTCTCAGCGGCGCGAGCGGTATGCGTTGCCACCGCCTCTTCCAACTCCCGGAATGCCGTCACCGACCGGCCGAAGCTCCGGGAAGCCATGATAGACTTACGATCCGGCGTGACGTCCTCAAGGTCGAGACAAGGCGTGCCGCGCAGTTCGTACACCATGCGCTCCATCACGACGCTGCAATGCTCTCGGACAAACTTCGGGTCGGCGTCGCGCAGCTCCAGCGGCGTATTTACGCCAATAACTCGAAGGCGCGCAGCGAGCCTGCCAGCGACGCCCCACAGGTCCGTCAGGGCTATCTTTTCCAGTGCGGCATCCTGCGCCTGCAAGGTAGCTAAGGTCAGCACACCGCCGCACGCGGGGTCTTTCTTCGCAAGGCGGTTCGCCAGCTTCGCGAGCGTCTTGGTTGGCGCAATTCCCACGCTAACTGGAATGCCCGTCCATTGAACGACAGTCGCGCGCAGATCGCGCGCATGCGCGTCCAGACGCCCCTCGAAACCAGCCAAGCTCAGGAACGCTTCGTCGATACTGTAAATCTCTAGGTCCGGCGTGAAGTCCGCCAGTGTTCGCATCACGCGGGCGCTCAAGTCACCATACAGCGTGTAATTCGAGCTACGGACGATGATGCCGTTAGCCTTGTGCTTCTCTTTCACGAGGTGCCACGGATCGCCCATGACGACGCCCAGCGCCTTTGCCTCGTTGGATCTTGCGATTACGCAGCCATCGTTGTTGCTCAGGACCACCACCGGCTTGCCGCGTAAGGCCGGCTGGAACAGCCGCTCGCAGCTTGCGTAGAAGTTGTTGCAGTCAACGAGCGCAATGGGGCCGGACATGGCTAGAGCATCCTGATCGCCTTCGTGATGACGCCCCAGACTTCAAACGAGGTCTCGCCAGAGATGATTATGTCGGGATATTTCGGGTTCTCTGCCTGAAGGACGATCACCCCTGCCCGGCGCCGGTATCGCTTCACGGTGAACTCGCCGTCCACGAGCGCGAGAACAATGCAGCCCGACTTCGGTGTCTTGGACCGATCGACAATGGCGATGTCACCTGGGAATAGGCCCGCGCCAATCATGCTCTCCCCGGCGAACCGGACGGCGAAGGTCGCAGCGGGGTTCTCGATCAGCAGTTCGTTGAAGTCGAGCGGCCTATCCAGATAGTCGTCCGCCGGCGACGGGAAACCAGCCGCGGCACTTGAGCTGACCAGCGGCACAGCCGCCTTGGTGCGGATTTCAATTTCGATGAACGCCACGGCCATCGGTTAGCCGTTCGCGGATCGCGGGAAATGCAGGAGCGTTCCGAGGCGGGCGAACTGCGCGCGAAACTGGTTGGCGTCCTCTTCCTTCAGAAAACAGAACCGGAAGAACGACAGGCCATCGATCACCTGCCCGTACATGTCGAGCGAGCCGATGCGCGCATCCAAGAACTCGTAGATCGCCTCCCAGGTCTCGTAGGCAAACCCGTCCGGCGGCGGAATTAGATCGACGTGGTGCGGACACTCCGCGTGCAGCCGTTCAATGAACTGTTCGCGGGAACGCCGCATCTGTCCGCCTCCTTACGCAAGGCCGGACATAATGTTCTCTTTTCGTTCTTTGTCAAACGTGTTGGGGTAATCGTTGGGGTGGCGAAGCGCCCTACCCCTAAAACATCAAATAAATATGGGAAATATAGAGCTTGATGGCGGAGAGGGAGGGATTCGAACCCTCGATACGGTGTAACCCGTATGACGATTTAGCAAACCGTTGCCTTCAGCCACTCGGCCACCTCTCCGTCGCGGACCGATATGCCCGACGAAGCGTGGCTTGGCAAGCAAGCGCCGGAACCGGCCCAAACAGGCCGGTTCAAGCCCAAAATCAGGCCAGACTTACGCGGCCTGACGGTCGGCGACAGCCGCAACCGGCTGGACCAGCTGGATCACCGGCGCGGCAACTTCGCCGGCCTTCGGCTTGAGCCAGTCACGGGCGGCACGCTGCGCCGAGGCGATCTGCCCTTCCGACATTTCGCTGGCGATTTCGCGGCGGAGCCGTGCGGCTTCCTGGTTGCCGCGCGCGGCAGCGATGTTGAACCACTTGTGCGCGGTAACATAATCGGTGGCGATCTCCCCACCCGCCGAATACAGGATACCGAGCTGATAGAAGACGTCCGCGTTTTCCTTGTCGAGCGATGCGACGTCGATACCTGCGATTTCGATCTCTGTCATGATGGCCTCCCCAGGCCGGTTTGATGTCCAACCTTATGCGCGGTTGGATGGGGCGATCATGTGCAGAAAATTTGAATGGCAGTTTAAGCAACTGGATGAATCGCCTATGAATGAATGCAATCGTCGATAGTGCCGCAAGCTTGCGTTAATCACAGAAGTGCCCGGTTTTCCGCATATTTGCGAATATACTCAGACTTCGTTCACCCTCAAGATTGTCGGCGCGATAACCACTCCGGCGTTCGCCTGTGCATTAAGCCGATAAACGCTTGCGCGAATGTTCCGGAAAACGAAATGGACGCTGCCATGAAGACGACGGGAACGCTGGCGCTGCTGATCTCGATGCTGGGTACATCCGTCTACGCGGCGGACGCGACCGGCACCTGGCTCAACGACGACAAGGACGCCATCGTGCAGATCGCCGATTGCGCGGCAACCATCGCCCTGCCCGGCACACCGCCGCGCGGCACGCCGCAGCAACCGCCCGCGCCGCCGAGCGGCCTGCTGTGCGGCACCGTCGTCTGGCTGAAAAATCCGGTCGATCCGGCGACCGGCGGCCCGCAGACCGACAAGAAGAACCAGGACCCCGCACAGCGCGGCCGCCAGATCCTCGGCATGCAGGGCATTTCAAACATGCGCACGACCACGCCGGCGGGCAAATGGGACGGCCGCGTCTACGACATCGACGGCGGCAAGACCTACGATGGCAACCTCATCCTCAGGGGCGAGAACGAACTGCGCGTGCAGGGCTGCGTGCTGCTGCTGTGCCAGGGCGAGACCTGGACGCGGACATCGCTGCCCGCGCCACCTGTTCCGCCGGCGGGCGCAGCGCCCGCGCGGCCCTCTGCTCCGGGACAACAGCCTCAGCGCGCGCGCTGATTGAACAGCACCGCCCGCACCGCGGGGTCCTGCATGTTCGGCCGCGGCGGCTCATTGGCGACGCGCACCGCAAGCCCGCGCTTGGCGGCAGGCCGCGCATAGATTGCCTCGCGCCAGCGCTTGAGGTTAGGGAAGTCGTCGAGCTTCTGCCCCAGCCGCTCCCACGGATTGGTCCATCCGATACACGCCATGTCGGCGATGGAGTATTTGCCCGCAAGGAACGCACGGTCGGCCAGCCGCTTGTTCATCACGCCGAACAGGCGGTTCACCTCGTCGGTGTAGCGATTGATCGCGTAGTCGAGCGGCTCCGGCGCGTAGTGGCGGAAGTGGTTGGCCTGCCCCGCCATCGGGCCGAGGCCACCCATCTGCCAGAACAGCCATTGATCGACTTCAACACGGCCGCGCTCGTCGGCGGGATAGAACTTGCCGGTCTTGCGGCCGAGATACTGGAGAATGGCGCCGGACTCGAACACGGAGATCGGCTTGCCGCCCGGCCCGTTCGGATCGACGATGGCCGGCATCCGGTTGTTCGGCGAGATTTTGAGAAAGTCCGGCTTGAACTGCTCGCCGGCGGAGATGTTCACGGGAATGACGTTGTACGGCAGCCCGCACTCCTCGAGCATGATCGTGACCTTCCAGCCGTTCGGCGTCGACCAGTAGTAAAGGTCGATGGGCTTCTGGGCCGGCGCCCTGGCGGCTGCCTTGGCGGGCTTCTTTGCAGCGGACTTCCTGACAGCCGCTTTCGCCCGCGCAGGCTTGCGGGCCTTCGCCTTGCCGGATTTGGATTGGGCTTTGCTGGATGTGGGGCGGCTGGCCATCGTGTTCTCCCTGGTGAAGGCGGCTTTCGCGCTTCTCGTCACTTGGGAGTTTGACCCGGCCTGTGCAATGCGGCAACGGCCCGGATAACCACATTTTGAATGCGCCATGGGTGCCCTGAAAGAACACGGAGCCCCAAAAAGTTCGAGAGCGTCGGCGAGAAATCCGGCCCGAACTTATCGGCAGTTACCCGCCAATAAAGGGACGACAATGAGGTCTGTCCCTGTTCCGGAAGGTCCGCGTGAGCGGAAGATTTCCGGACTTTCGAGCTTCGGTCTCGCCGACGCTCTCTATCTTCAAGCTGAACCGGGGTGTGTTATTCGCTGACGCACAGAGTGGTCTGCAGATAACGCCGCCGGCTCGAAAGCTGGAAGCCTGCGAAGAGTTACCCGGAGCGATGCTCCGGCTAAAACTACTTCTTCTTCGCTTTCTTCTTCTTTGTGACCTTCTTTGCCTTCTTCGCCTTCTTTGCCTTCTTAGCCATGCTGCCCTCCTAAGAGTGTCGCTTCAGCGGCTACGCGAATCGCAACCGCTGCATCCCGATTACTACAGGACGAACAAGAAAAACACGGTTTCACCTTAAGGAAGGGTGTATTCGCCCCGCAAACGCGCCGTCGGTGTGCGAAATGTCCCGCAGTCATCGCACACGAAGTCGAAAACTCCGCGTCGTTACGCGGTTTGTGCGCGCAAAAATCAGGAATCAAAGAAACCCTCATTGCATAAGGATTTATTGCACGCATTTTTTCTGCGTTTTGTTTTATTTTATTGCGCGATGAACAGTTTTCCTGAGCGCGAGACGGCGTCAAGCCGACGATCATTCACACCAAAACAGCATTCAAAAATAATTTTCACACAGGTGGCAAAAAATCGCCTTTGCGCTTGGTCGCCGGACCGAAATTGAGCGAATCGAGACAGATTCGATTCGGCGACGCACTTGCGAGCGACGTGCGAACGCATCGTCGCGCGACCGAAAACGATCCTTCGCATGTGTTCGCATGTGCAAGATGAAGCATCGCGGCGACATCGAAGACGCGGTGTGTGTGCCAGGACGATGCAACGAAGCGCGCAGCCACATCGTCGCGCGATCATCGCCGCAAATGTCTTATGTGAGCGATCGTTCATCCGGCTGCATGAGCAAGCGATGTGCGAGAGGCGCGCAAACGAACGCAGCAACCGCCGCTCTACGGATGCGAGACGCGCAAAAGCGTCAGATAACCGTTGCTTGTATGCCACAGGCACGCGCGGTGCGCTGCGCAACGTCAAACCGACTGTTGCGAAACGATCACACTGCGACGATGCGTTGGATCACACGCCGAGTTTGCGCTTGATGAGGTCGTTGACCGCTTGCGGATTGGCTTTACCGCCCGAAGACTTCATCGCCTGACCGACAAACCAGCCGATCAACTGCGGTTTTGCCCTCGCCTGCTCTACCTTGTCAGGGTTTTGCGCAATGATTTCATCGACGACCTTCTCGATGGCGCCGAGATCCGTGACCTGCTTCATGCCACGCGCTTCAACGATGTCGCGCGGGTCGCCGCCTTCGGTCCAGACGATCTCGAACAGGTCCTTCGCGATCTTGCCGGAGATGGTGCCGTCGGCCATCAGGTCGAGGATCGCGCCGAGCTGCGCTGCCGACACCGGCGACGCTGCGATATCCCTGCCTTCCTTGTTGAGACGGCCGAACAGTTCGTTGATCACCCAGTTGGCGGCAAGTTTAGGATCGCGTTTGGTATCTTCTCTACCATCAGCCCTGGTAACCTTGGAATCCACCGCCATTCCGACTTTAGCGACTAATTCAGCCTGACCACCCGACTTGGTTTTTGGCGACGTGGTAAGGCCCAGAGTCACAGTCTCGAAGAATTCTGCGCTTTCGCGCTCTGCCACCAGCACACTGGCGTCGTAGGGTGAAAGTCCGAATGCAGTGATGAAGCGTGCCTGCTTGTCGTCCGGCAATTCCGGCAGCTTCGATTTCAGTTCATCGACATAGCCCTGCGTGAATTCCAGCGGCAACAGGTCGGGGTCGGGGAAGTAGCGATAGTCGTGCGCCTCTTCCTTGCTGCGCATCGAGCGCGTTTCGTTCTTGTTCGGATCGTAGAGACGGGTTTCCTGATCGATCTTGCCGCCGTCCTCGATGATTTCGATCTGGCGGCGCGCTTCGACCTCGACGGCCTGGCCGACAAAGCGGATCGAGTTGACGTTCTTGATCTCGCAGCGGGTGCCGAGCGGCGCGCCCGGCTTGCGCACCGACACGTTGACGTCGGCGCGCAGCGAACCCTTCTCCATGTCGCCGTCGCAGGTGCCGAGATAGCGCAGGATGGCGCGCAGCTTGGCGAGATAGGCCATGGCTTCCGCCGACGAGCGCAGGTCCGGCTTCGAGACAATCTCCATCAGTGCGACGCCCGAGCGGTTGAGATCGACGTAGGACATCGAGGGGTGCTGGTCGTGCAACGACTTGCCGGCGTCCTGCTCCAGATGCAGCCGCTCGACGCCGATGGCGACGCTCTCGCCGTCCGGCAGATCGACATCGACAATACCCTCGCCGACGATCGGCTCCTTGTACTGGCTGATCTGATAGCCCTGCGGCAGATCGGGATAGAAATAGTTTTTGCGGTCGAACACCGACTTGAGATTGATCTTCGCGTTGAGGCCAAGCCCGGTGCGGATCGCCTGCGCGACGCACTCCTTGTTGATGACCGGCAGCATGCCGGGCATCGCCGCATCGACCAGCGAGACATGGCTGTTCGGCGCGCCGCCGAATTCGGTCGCCGCACCCGAGAACAGCTTGGCGCGCGAGGACACCTGGGCATGGACTTCCAGGCCGATAACGACTTCCCAGTCGCCGGTCATGCCCTTGATGAGTTTGGATCTGGTCGATGCAGGCGCACTCATTCCATCTTCCTCAACGCAACGCGATCAGCACGCGACCGCTTCGATGTGCCCAAGTTCCGCGTAACTCAGGAGTAACCTGTCGCGGGTCACGATCTGATAGCCATATTCGCGCGCCGTGGCAGCAAAGATGCGGTCGGCGGGATCTCGCGGCGGCGTTCCGGGCAGAAATGACGATGCGATCAACACGTCCGGCGACAATTCCGCAAGACGTATTCCGGGCGCTTGCAGTAAACGCTCGAACCACCGCTGAGGAGACATCAGCAAATTCATCCGTCCGCGCGATACCAGCAGACCTAATTCCCATCCCGTGATCGGAGATACATAGACCGCTTGGCCTGCCCCAATGGCGCGCGCCATCAAATCGTCGGCCGCTTGGGCAATCGGCTGATCTTCCGCGATCCAGATCGCAGCGCACGTATCAAGTAGAAGTGGAGTATTCATCGTCGATCCGCTGCGCCCAATCCGGGTCTGCCGGCTGGGTAAGGTCTACGCCGGGCGCGATCCGAACCGTGCCCTTCATCCATCCGAACAAGGGATGGCGCCCCGGTGGAGCCGCCAGCTCCTCATCGTGCGCCGCGCTGGCGAGCGATTTAGCCCGCCGGAACACCAGCTTTCGCGCCGCCATATCGACTTGCTCGCTGCGAAAGCCCGCTTCGAGCCAGGCTTTTGTCATGACATTATTAGATGGCGAATTACTCCACCACGCACGATGCCGCTGCGCCTTGGGCGGTAATGGCTCCCCGATCACACGTTCGATCTGGTCGAAAGTCATGCGAACTTCGTCAGGTTGCTGACGCAGGAATTTCTCCAGGGGTTCATATTTTCCCATGACACCCTCCTATTTAATTTATAGTTACACAGTAACTATTTTACGTCAACGGTCTGATGAACCCCGTCGGCTTCTGTGCAAATGAAGAATCTGCGCCGGCACGCTCAACTGCCAGCCAAACGGCCACTCAGGATTGACGGCGCGGCGAACACACCCGCGCGATGCGCGCAGGAAATTTGTGTCACCACCATCTGGCCGGTGTGAATTTTCCCGCCGCATCCTCGATCACGCCGCCGAGCGTGAACAGGCTCGCCTCGTCGAACGCCTTGCCGATGAGTTGCAGTCCCAGCGGCAGTCCCTGCCCGTCGCTGCCCGCAGGCACTGCGATGCCGGGCAGCCCCGCCATGTTCACCGTCACCGTGAACACGTCGTTGAGATACATCTCGACGGGATCGGCCCCGCCTTTTTCGCCGATGCCGAATGCCGCCGATGGCGTCGCCGGCGTCAGGATCGCGCTGATGCCCGTGGCGAAGACTTCCTCAAAGTCGCGCTTGATCAGCGTGCGGACCTTCTGCGCGCGCAGGTAATAGGCGTCGTAGTAACCGGCGGACAAGACATAAGTGCCGATCATGATGCGGCGACGCACTTCCTTGCCGAAGCCGGCGGCGCGCGTGTTCTCGTACATTTCCGAAATGTCGTGGCCCGGCACGCGCAGCCCGTACCGCACGCCGTCGTAGCGCGCGAGGTTCGACGAGGCTTCCGCGGGCGCGACGATATAGTAGGCCGGCAGCGCGTATTTCGTATGCGGCAGCGAGACATCGACCATCTCGGCGCCGGCGGCCTTGAGCCATTCCGCGCCTTGCGCCCACAGCTTCTCGATTTCCGCCGGCATGCCGTCGATCCGGTATTCCTTCGGAATGCCGATCTTCATGCCCTTGATGGATTTGCCGAGCGCGGCTTCATAGTCCGGCACCGGCATATCGACCGAAGTCGTGTCTTTCGGATCGTGTCCCGCCATCGCACGCATCAGGATCGCGGTGTCGCGCACCGTGCGGGCAATCGGCCCCGCCTGATCGAGCGATGAGGCAAACGCCACGGTGCCCCAGCGCGAGCAGCGCCCGTAGGTCGGCTTCATGCCGACCGTGCCGGTGAAGGCCGCCGGCTGGCGGATCGAGCCGCCGGTGTCGGTCGCGGTTGCGCCAAGACACAGTCCTGCCGCCACGGCCGATGCCGAACCGCCGGACGAGCCGCCCGGAACGAGTTTCGCATCGGAGCCCTTGCGCCGCCATGGCGACACCACCGGACCGAATGCGGAGGTTTCGTTCGACGAGCCCATGGCGAACTCGTCGCAGTTGAGCTTGCCGAGCATCACCGCGCCGTCGCGCCACAGGTTCGCGGTCACGGTCGACTCGTAGGGCGGAATGAAGTTTTCAAGAATTTTCGAACACGCGGTCGTGCGCACGCCGTCGGTGCAGAACAGGTCCTTGATGCCGAGCGGGATACCTTCGAGCGCACCGCCCTCGCCCTTGGCGAGCTTCGCATCGGACGCCTTCGCCATGGCGCGCGCCTTGTCCGGCGTTTCCAGGACATAGGCGTTGAGCACACGCGCCTGCGCGACGGCGGCGATATGCGCGTCCGTGAGTTCAGCGGCGGAAATCTTTTTGGCGCGGAGAAGGTCGCGTGCCTCCGCGAGCGTCAGCGCAGTCGGATCGCTCATGCTTCTTCCGGCGTATCGCAGACGAACGCATTGGCCTTGGCCGAAGCCCTGGCCGTCGCTTTCTTGGCCTTCGCCTTGGCGGCGGATTTTGCCTTGGCGCTGGGTTTTGCCTTCGGCGCGATTGTAGCCTCGGCGGCCACGACCTTGCGGATCACCTGGGTGCCGTCCGGCTTCTCGATGAGTTCGATTTCGCCCGGCAACGGCATTTCCATGGCGCGCAGATCGTCCGCGGTCATGCCCGGCGGCATCTCGCCCTTGGCGATCGTCTCCAGCATCTGCCAGCGGTAATACAGGTCCGCTTCTTCGCATGCCATGCACATTGGAATTACCTACGCCCTTTGATCGACACTGATAGAGTTGTGCATACGCGCATCTCTATTCCACCACCTTCGGCACCAGAAAAAAGTGTTCTTCCGACACCGGCGCATTCTGAACGATGGCGTCGGCGATCTCGCCATCCGTCACCTGGTCGTCGCGCTCCTTCATCTTCATCGGCATCACCGACGTCATCGGCGCGACGCCCGCCACTTCGACTTCCGACAGTTGCGCCACGAACGCCAGCATGGCGTTGAGTTCACCCTGCAAATGCGAAACCTCATCCTCCGCGACCGCGATGCGGGCGAGATGGGCAATACGACGCACCGTAGCGGCGTCAACAGTGGCGGCAGTGGCGGAATCGGACGACATTTACGAAAATTCCCTATGCCGCAGGGCTATAGCAGAGCCGGGCCGCACGGGAAAGTGAACCGGAAGGCCACGCTGGAAAGCGCACCGCGCAAAAGTCGCGTGAAAACTGGCCGCCACCCTCGCCACCCGCCTCCCGCTCCCGTTACCTCCCCAATATCATCGACTTTGCACCGTTAAAGGCGCACGCTCGTCCCATCTGCGACGGCGCTGTTGAGCGGCCGATTCCAGGCGCGCAATCTGACATTGTCGATCCCGACCGGGATGGAAACCACATGCCCGTTCCGCCCACCGTGGCTGAAAACGAACGCCGCCGTTCCGTCGCGCGCGGCGCGCGCGCGACGGTCCACGACAACGCGACGATGCTCGAACTCAAGGCCTCGCTGGGGCGCGAGCAGGAACTGATCCGCATCCGGGACGAACTCCTGACACGCCAGACCCTGCTGGCGGAGGAATTCGAGCATCGCCTCATCAACAGCCTGCAGGTGATCGTCAGCCTGCTCTCGCTGCAGAGCCGCTCCGCCAAGACCACGGAATCCGCCGACCAGCTGATGATCGCGGCGCAACGCATCGCTGCGCTTGGACGCGTCCATCGCAGGCTGCACATGGCGGACCTTCAGGCCACCGTCGATCTCAAGCGTTACGTCGAAGACCTGTGTGACGATCTGGCGGGATTGCTGTTCAACAACGAACCGGGCCGCGCCATTGTCGTGACCGGCGCTGAAATCAAGCTGCCGACCGGGCTCGGCATTCCGCTTGGTTTCATCGTGAACGAGTTGATTACCAACGCCGTCAAGTATGCGGCGGGCAGCATCAGCATCGCCATCACGACCACCGGCAACACCCATGCGCTGTCGGTAACGGACGAAGGACCGGGACTGACGACGCAGTTCGACCCCACGCGCAGCACCGGCCTTGGCATGAAGATCATTCAATCGCTGGTGACGCAGATTAACGGCACCTTGAGTTTCGCGCCCGGTGAAGACGGTCGCGGCACCTGCTTTACGGTGACATTCACGCCGAAAATGCCGCAATAAAAACCCGGCACAAGGCTGGGTTTTTCAGAATGCGACAGGAACTCATGCTCCCGCGCGCTGGTCGGCGTGCGTCAGTGCGGTTAGCTGGCACGTATCCTGAACAACATCGGATCCAGCAGAGGCGTCCGCGTGTCCTTGCGGCTGAGCCTCGCGCGATGGCGCGTTTGTGCGTCCGCGATCATGCGCCCGACGCGGCGGCCGACCATTGGATCGGCGGCGTAGTCCGGTATGCCAATGGCGGGAAACGCCAGCAGCGCCCGCAGATCGTCGCGCAACTTGTCTTGATCGGTTGTCATCTCAAACCCGCTTTCACTGAGATAACAACCCAGGGGGCGATATGTTCAAATTATCCCGTTTGACGGTAAATTGCGGTGAACTGGGCTGCTTTCGCGCAACGCACGCCTGGGCGCGATTCGTGCGCAACCATGCGATGGAAGCGCACATCGGACCCCGTCGCAGGTCGCGTCAAAGCACCCATCAGTGCGCCGTTGGCGGGCTTGCCGGCGCACTGGAGGATTTTCTGGATCCGGCCTGATCGAGCGTCCTGACATTGCCCCAGGGATCGGCATTCGCCTTCTGATCGGGAATCTTGTCGAGCGCCGCCTTGTAGTCCTTCTCGACCTGCGCATCCTTCGCGCGCTTCACCAGCGTTTGTGAATCGGTGATGTCCCGCCCTCGCCCGCTCCGCTTGCCTTGCGACAAGGCCGGTGTGGCGAACATCGCAAACGTCACGGCAACAGCCGCACATTGTTTTACAAGATTCATGATCCCGACCGTCTTGAAAGTCGCCCGGCCTACCTAGACACCCACATTCCGGCGGAAGTAGGAAGCCACGGCTGGGCGGCCCGTGAAAATAGCCAGAATAGTTCAGACATTGATGCTAGGTTCGCGGGCCTTGCAGGAAAGCGCCTTATGACAAGCGAAACCGACGATCTGCGCGCTGAACTTCACGCGCTGATGGCCTCACCCGCCATCGGCCTTCCGGCATACGGCGACGATCCGGCAATCAAGCGCCGCGTGGGTTTCATGATTGTCAAATGCGCGGAAGCCAAGCACAGAAGCGAACTTTCCGCTAAGATCGAAGCCCCGTCACAGTAATCCTGGCAGTATCAACTGCCGACAGCATAGTGAGCCATGAGCAAGAAATCCCCTCGCGTTGTTTTCACCATCAAGCGGATCGCAGAAGGCGACTGGCAAATCGAAGCCCACGCTCCCGATGCGGAAGTGCGTTACATCAAGGGCCTGAAGGACAAGGCCGAGGTCGATGCGTGGATCAACGGCACCAAGCGCATCGACTGGCTGAGATCGCAGGGCTACGCAAAATAGCTGGCCTGCGCAGCGGCGCAGCCTGATTCCGGTGCTGAAGACCGGCGTCAAAGGCGCCTATTCTGACGGCGGAAATGCAGCCACCAGGCGGTCGCCCGCACGCACCTCGACCGTCTTGCCGTCGATGAGCTGCTTTGCTTTCTCGATTATTTCGGCGTCGTTCGCGGACGGAATATTCGCCGCCGGCGAGATACTGTGGCCGTCCTTTTCAAGCAATGAAACCTGATACAGGGTCGAGCTATGGTCAAAAGTTGGTGACGGGGTAGATCAGGAAGGCGGCATATCGTGGGGGTAGTTGAAGCCTCCACTTCTCCACCGAAGGAGTAATATGCCGTGTCGAATTCTAACGTCGTCAAACTGGT
>CANJBX010000083.1 GCA_947472885.1 Hyphomicrobiaceae bacterium | reverse complement strand
TGCGGAATCCGCCCTTCAAGATCGACGTATGAAAACAGCGACCCCGATCTCTCATCCATCCCGCGCATCGCTCACCTCCGTCCTGCGTTAACAAGACGGAATCACGCTAGCGGGCCCAAGGGAAGACCCTTTTTCAACATCCTGTTAGAAGTTGTTATCCGGGCGGCTTCGATGCTTCGAGACGCGCACGATGTGCGCTCCTCAGCATGAGGCCGATTGAGATTTGCGAAAATTGAAACGTACCGACGGCTAGTTCTTCATCGCCGCGCTGACGAGCTTCACGGCATCGTCGCTTGCCCATTCGGCGGGGCCGGCCAGCGTCGCGATCTCGCAACCCGACGGATCGATCAGCAGCGTGGTCGGCATGCCGAGCGCCTTGCCGATCACCTTCAGTTCCTGGAACACCTTGGCGCTGGGGTCGGCGTAGTAGTTCAGCCCATCGACGCCGACATCCCTGAGCCACGTCTTCGGTTTTTCGGGATCGCGGGTGTCGATATTGATGGCGACGACCTCGAATTTCTCGCCGCCGAGCTTCTGCTGGAGCGCCGCCAGCGCCGGCATTTCCTTGCGGCAGGGCACGCACCAGGTCGCCCACAGGTTCAACAGGACCGTCCGGCCCTTCCAGTCGGCCAGCGTCTTTTGCGCCCCGGAAGCGTCCATGAAGGTCAGAACCGGCAGTTTCAGCCCTTCGCCCGCCATCTGCAGGCCGGCGATCTCGCCATGCGCCAAGGGTGCGATCTGGCGGGCCTTAACCATGGCCGGCTGGCAGGCGGGATCGCCCGCATTGCGCTTGAAGGGCGCAATCCCGTATACCGCCCCGGCGACGACACATGCCCCGGCGATCAGGACGATGACCTGAGGCCGGCGAAATCTGGCGAACGGGCGGCGGGGCTGGTCGGTCATTTACAGGCGAAACTCAGGGTTGGTGAGCGGATCATGAGCAACAAGATGTGGGGCGGCCGTTTCTCCGACAAGCCCGCCGACATTATGACGGAGATCAACGTCTCGATCGATGTTGACCGCAAGCTGTTCCGCCAGGATATCGCCGCGAGCAAGGCGCATGCGCAGATGCTCGCCAAGCAGCGTATCATCTCGCCGCAAGATGCGAAAAAGATCGTTCACGGTCTAGACAAGATTTTGTCAGAGATCGCGGGTGGCAAGTTCCGCTTCAAGCGCTCGCTCGAAGACATCCATATGAACGTCGAGTCGCGGCTGGCCGACATGATCGGCCCGGCGGCCGGACGGCTGCATACCGCGCGCTCGCGCAACGATCAGGTCGCGACCGATTTCCGGCTGTGGGTGCGCGATGTGCTCGACGAACTCGACGCCGCGCTTGCGGACTATCAGCGTGCGCTGGCGCAGAAGGCGCTGACCCATGCCGCCACCATCATGCCGGGCTTTACGCATCTGCAGACCGCGCAGCCGGTGACATTCGGCCATCACCTGCTGGCCTATGTCGAGATGGCGTCGCGCGACCTCGGCCGGTTTGCCGACGCGCGCAAGCGGCTGAACGAATCGCCGTTAGGCAGCGCGGCGCTTGCCGGCACGTCGTTCCCGCTCGACCGCATGATGACCGCGAAGAAGCTCGGCTTCGACCGGCCGATGGCGAATTCGCTCGATGCCGTGTCGGATCGCGACTTCGTGCTGGAAGCCTTGTCGGCGGCGTCGATCGCGGCGATTCACCTGTCGCGCTTCGCCGAGGAAATCGTGATCTGGACCTCGCCGATTGTCGGCTTCCTGAAATTGTCGGACCAGTTCACCACCGGCTCCTCGATCATGCCGCAGAAGCGCAACCCGGACGCCGCCGAACTGGTGCGCGCCAAGGCCGGCCGCATCATCGGCGCGCTGCAGGGCCTGCTGATCGTGATGAAGGGGCTGCCGCTCGCCTATCAAAAGGACATGCAGGAAGACAAGGAAGGCGCGATGGACGCCTTCGCCGCGCTGGCGCTTTGCATCGCGGCGATGACCGGCATGGTGCGCGACATGATGCCGGAAAAGGCGCGCATGAAGGCCGCTGCGGGTGAGGGCTATGCCACCGCGACGGACCTCGCCGACTGGCTGGTGCGCGAGTTGAAAATGCCGTTCCGCCGCGCTCATCACGTCACCGGCCAGATTGTCGCCATCGCCGAAGGCATGGACCTGCCGCTGGAAAAACTGGCGCTGGCCGACATGCGCAAGGTCGAGCCGCGCATCACGCAGGCCATCTTCAAGGTGCTGTCGGTGGAAAATTCGGTCGCCAGCCGCAAGACGTTCGGTGGCACCGCGCCCGCCAATGTGCGCCGGGAAGCCACAAAATGGCTCAAACAGGTCAGCAGGAAACGCTCTGGCAAGGTTCGCGGGCGATAAGGGTTGTCACGAATTGTCGGGGCAGCAGGTCATGGCGCTGCCTTGGTTAGGCCATGCCGGGCCTGTTAGGATACGGCGTGAAGTTGAGGAGAGTGGCTTGGTGGGGACTTCTGGCTTTTCTTGCGGTTTTTCCCGTATTGCCCTGATCGGCATGCTGGCCGGTGCGCTGGCGCTTGGCGCCTGTGGCCGCAAAAGCAATCTCGAAGCGCCGCCCTCGGCCAATGCCGTGCCCGCCGGCCCGCAAGCGCAGCAGCAATCCCAGACGACGCGACAGCCTGTGCTGGACAGCAACGGCTTTGAAGACCCGCGCGCGCAGGACCAGCAATCGCTGCCGCCGTCCCAGCGCACGTTTATCCTCGACGGCATCCTGTAATTCTACAGCCGCCGTTTTCGCGCTGAGCGTTACGCCTTCAACCGTCGCGCGATAAACGCCTTGGCGACGTCACGCGCCTTGTCGGTTTGCGGTCCGGGCTCTGCCACCCATTCGTGAACGCAATTTTCAAATAGCCGATATTCGATGTTTCCGCCCGCGGCTTTGTAGGCCTTGGCGAACTTCTCCTGCACTTCCGGCAGCACGTTATCGTCGAGTGCGCCCTGCATGATCAGCATCGGGACGTTCGTCGATGCTTTTTCCTCGCGTTCGAGGATTTCCTGTGGATTGCTTTCGTGGATCGTTTCCCACGGATTGAAGAACACCTTGTTGTTCTTGATCATGCCTTCGTTCTTGCGCCGCTCCGCATTTTCATAGCGCGCAAACGTGTTGCTGACTGGCGAGCGCATCGCGACGTAGGCGACGGTGGCGTCGATGTTCGCAGCACCGGCAAGCGGGATGGCGTTGTAGCGCGGATCGCGCGGACGCATCGCCAGCAGTGCCGCGACGTGGCCGCCGCTCGAAGAGGCGTAAATCCCGATCTTCGCGGTATCGCCTTGCCATGTTTTTGCATTCACTTTCAGCCAGCGCACTGCGTAGTTGGCGTCTTGCACGCAGGCTGGATAGGGCGCTTCGCCCGCGACCGTCATGTCGATGGCGATGACCAGAAGGCCGCTCTCGGCCAGCCCGCGATCCATCGGCTCCTCGGCGAGGCGGTCTTTTCGGTTCCATGCGCCGCCGTGCAGATCGAGAACGGTCGGGAACGGACCCGGTCCCTTCGGCTGATAAATCCGCGCCTTCAACATCCGGCCCGCGCTGTTGCGCCGAAGATCGACTTCGCTGACGGTGAGTTCGAATTTGGCGGCGGGATCGTAGGCGGTCGCGCCGGCCGCATGGGCCGCGCCGGGCCAGACGGCGTGTGCCGCTGACACCGTGCTCGCAGCGGCCATCAGCTTGAGAACGTCACGCCGAGCGCAAGTGTCCTTGTTCAAGTCAGCCTCCCGTCAAACGATTTTCGTTGCGCCAATCATAGCCGGTTTCGGGCCGCGGCGCAGTAGCGGCTCCACTAGTTTTGTGCAGGTTTGATGTCCAGGCTTGCCGCAGCTTGGGCGACGCGGGCCTGCTGTTCGGCAATTGCCGCGGCGAACTCCTCTGGTGTGCCGGCGCGGACCAGTGAACCCGTGAGACCGAGCTTGGCGACGATCTCGGGGTCTTTCGCAACGGCGCTGACATCCGCCGAGATTTTCTTCCGTACGTCGTCGGTCATTTCCCGCGACCAGAAAAATCCAGTCAATCCGTCCATCTCAAGCGCCGGGAATCCCGCTTCGCGCACGGTCGGCACGTCAGGGGCGGAGGGCGCGCGCTCCCGGTTCATCATCGCGATCAGGTGCACCTTGCCGGCCTGCACCTGCGGACGCACGATGGCGAGCGCGGCGACATAGGCTTGGATGCGTGCTTCGGCGAGATCGTTGAGCGCCTGCACGTTGTCGCGATACGGCACCTTGTCGATCTTCAGATTCTCGGCCTTGAGGAAAGCGGCGAACATGAAGTCGAGCGCGCCGGTGACGCCGGCCCAGTTCAGCTTGCCGGGCTGGGTGCGGGCAAGCTCGACGAATTCCTTGAGCGACTTGACGTTGAGCGAAGTGGGCACCGCAATCGGCACCAGCGTGTTGGCCACGCGCGCAATCGGGATCAGGTCCCTGGCGTCGTAGGGCAGCTTTTCGTGCTGGAACGGATGCGCGGTGAACGTCGCGGTCGGCGTGAATAAAAGCGTGTGATCGTCGTGCGCGCCGATGAAGCCGGTGATGCCGACAAAGCCGTCGCCGCCGGGGCGGTTTTCGACCACCACGGGCCTGCCCCAGACGGCGGTCAGCCGGTCGGCGAACAGCCGGGAGGCGATATCGACGCCCGAGCCCGGCCCGAGCGGGACGATGATCTTGACGCTGCGCTGCGGCCAGCTTTGGGCGCCCGCCTGTGGCGCATTCCCAAGGAGGCTTGTGGAAATCGCGATAATGCCTGCCAGAACCGCCCGGAATTTCATGGTCGCCCCCCGTGTATCGTCTTTCAGCGATTGTCTTTGCAATCGTCGTGGGAACGCTAACACCGGGCCACTGGGCGCGGAAGCGGCTCCCGCAGTCCTTTTTCAGGACTGGCTTTTGCCAGCGCGCCGCAACTACGCTACATCGGCCCGTCCTGATGGTTGGAAGTCATGCATCATTTTGAGTATCGCGGCGGGGTTCTCCACGCCGAAAATGTCGATCTCCTCAAGCTCGCCGCCGAGGTGGGCACGCCATTCTATTGCTATTCGACGGCGACGCTGGAGCGGCATTACAAGGTGTTTGCCGGCGCGTTTGCCGATGTGCCGTCGCTCGTGTGCTACGCCATGAAGGCGAATTCCAACCAGGCGGTGATCGCGACGCTGGCCAGGCAAGGCGCCGGCGCGGATGTCGTGTCCGAAGGCGAGCTGAAGCGCGCGCTTGCCGCCGGCGTGCCGCCGCAAAAAATCATGTTCTCCGGCGTCGGCAAAACCGCGCGCGAACTCGCCGCCGCCATCGACGCCGGCATCCTGTGCGTCAACGTCGAGTCCGAACCCGAACTGGCGTTGCTGTCGTCGATTGCCGTCGCCAAGGGGCGCACCGCGCATGTCTCGCTGCGCGTCAATCCCGACGTCGATGCCAGGACGCACCGGAAGATCGCCACCGGAAAATCCGAAAACAAGTTCGGCATTCCGATCAGCCATGCGCGCGAGGTCTATGCGCGGGCGGCGAAGCTGCCGGGCATTCATGTTGCCGGTGTCGATATGCACATTGGCAGCCAGATCACGGAACTGTCGCCGTTCGATGATGCTTTTGCGTTGCTGTCGGAATTCGTGCGCACGCTGCGTGGCGACGGACACCAGATTTCGCACGTCGATCTCGGCGGCGGGCTTGGCATTCCCTATCATGAAGGCGAGGAGCCGCCGCCATTGCCGGAGGCTTACGCCGCCGTAGTGAAGCGCGCGACGCGCGACCTTGGCTGTACGCTGATCTTCGAGCCGGGCCGCCTTCTGGTCGGCAACGCCGGCATCCTCGTGACGCGCGTCCTCTATGTGAAGCGTGGCGAGGGCAAGGACTTTGTCATCGTCGATGCGGCGATGAACGACCTCATCCGCCCGACGCTTTACGAGGCGCATCACGACATCAAGCCAATCACTGAGCTGGCGAAGGGTGCGCAGCGGATTACCGCCGATGTGGTCGGTCCCGTCTGCGAGACGGGGGATTTCCTGGCGCTCGACCGTGAAATGGCCGCGCCGGCTTCGGGCGACCTGATGGCGGTGATGACGGCCGGGGCCTACGGGGCGGTGCAGGCGGGCACCTACAACACCCGTGCACTCGTGCCGGAAGTGCTGGTGAACGGCGCGGAATGGGCGCTGGTGCGGCCCCGCATGGAGGTCGAGCAGTTGATCGCCCTCGACCGGATGCCGAATTGGCTGTGAGGGCATGATCCCGAAAAGTGGTCTTCCGGTTTTCGGATCGGATCATGCCCCGCTAAAAGCGTGCAAAAGGCGGGCATTTCGCCACACGATGCCGTGAAAATCAGCCGCTTTTCCGCCATCGCCTGATGCCATGCTTCGATTCTGCGTGTTACGCTGTGCCAATCGCGCGACCCGCCTGGAGAATCAGTTGACGGACGAGGCGCCTCCACAGCCGGACCCTTCGCGTCCGGCCAGTCCCGAGACAGCCGCCAGGGGTGGTCCCCTTGCGGAGGGCGACGCATTGCTCGCCCGCGCCCTGTCGCGCGCCCGCTGGAACATATTTTGGGAACGGGCATGGCCGCCGCTCGCCGCCATCGCCACCGTCATCGGTCTGTTTCTCGCCGCGTCGTGGCTTGGCCTCTGGATGGTGCTGCCGCCGCTTGGCCGCGCCGCCGGTGTGCTGGCCTTCGGGGCGCTGTTCGGCGTTGCGATCTGGCCGCTGATTTCCGTGCGCTTCCCGACCGAGGCTGAAGGTCTCAGACGCGTCGATAGCGTCAGCGGCATTCCGCACCGTCCGGCGACCGCGATTGCCGACACCATCGCAACCCGCAGCGACGATCCGCTCTCTGCCGCGCTGTGGCGCGCCCATGTCGAGCGCGCGCTTGCCGCGGCGCGTGCGCTGACCGCCGGAAGTCCCGCGCCGCAACTTGCCAGGCGCGATCCGGTCGCGCTGCGCGCGCTGGTGCTGCTGCTGGTGGTCGTCACCTGCTTCGCCGCCGGTAACGAACGTTTCCGCCGGGTTGCCATGGCGTTCGACTGGCGCGGCGTCGTCGTGCCGCCGAATTTCCGGCTCGATGCGTGGGTGTCGCCGCCGTCCTACACCGGCAAGCCGCCGGTCATCCTGCCCGGCATTCGTCCGGGCGAAACCGCGCTGGCGTCCAACGCGCCGGTTTCGGTGCCAACCGGCAGCACGCTGGTAATCCGCTCCAGCGGCAGCGTCCGCATGGAAATCACGACGACCGGCGGATTGGCGCAAGCCAAGGATGGTGGTTCGCCGCAGGTGCCGTCGGGCGCCGACGAATATCGCTTCACGATTTCGGATCGCGGCACCGCCACCATCCGCGGCGTCGGCAAGGACCTCGCGTGGAACTTCACCGCGATCCCGGACGGCGTGCCGACGATTGAACTGACCAAGGAACCGGAGCCGCAGACGCGCGGCGCCTTGCTGCTCACCTACAAGGTCGAGGACGACTACGGCGTCACCGAAGCGCAGGCGAAGTTTGCGCTCAAGCCAGATCCCGCCGCCAAGGGGGAGGTTCCGCGTCCGCTCTATGGCGCGCCCGATGCGCCGCTGGTGCTGCCGCAATCGCGCACCAAGAATGGCGTCGGGCAGACCACCAGGGACCTCACCGAACATCCGTGGGCTGGCGCCGACGTCCAGATGACACTGGTCGCGCGCGACGAGGCCGGCAACGAAGGCAAGAGCGCCGTCACGGACCTACGGCTGCCGCAGCGCGCCTTCACCAAGCCGGTTGCGCGTGCGCTGATCGAGCAGCGCCGCGTGCTGGCGCTCGACGCCGAGGCGAAGGACCGCGTGCTGATTGCGCTCGACGGGCTTGCGATTGCGCCGGAACACTTCACGCCGGAAACCAACGTCTATCTCGGGCTGCGTTCGATCTACTGGAATCTCGCGCAGTCGAAGTCCGACGACCAGTTGCGTGAAGTCGTCGCGCGGCTGTGGGGCATGGCGACGCAACTCGAGGACGGCAATGTCTCGGAAGCCGAACGTGAATTGCGTGCGGCGCAGGATGCGTTGCGGCAGGCGCTCGAACGCGGCGCGACCGACGAGGAAATCAGGAAGCTGACGCAGGACCTGCGCGCCGCGCTCGACAAGTTCCTGCAGGCGCTGGCGCAGGAGATGCGCAAGAACCCGCAGCAAGCCCAGCGCATGGACCCCGGCGCGCGCCAGCTTCGTTCGCAGGATCTCAAGAGCATGATCGACAAGCTGGAGCAGCTTTCGCGCTCCGGCGCCAAGGATGCCGCCAAGCAACTGCTCGATCAGTTGCAGCAGATGCTGGAAAACCTGCAGACGGCGCGGCCCGGTGGCGAGATGGACGACGGCGACGACGATATGATGTCGGCGCTCGATGAACTTGGCGATGTCATTCGCAAGCAGCAGCAGTTGCGTGACCGCACGTTCCGGCAGGGCCAGGATCAGCGCCGCCAGCAGCGCGGACAGCGTGGCCAGCAGGGACAGCAAGGGCAACAGGGCCAGCAGGGTGACGACGGCCAGTTCGGCGAGTTGAAACAGAACCAGCAGGCGCTGCGTGATCAGCTCAAGAAGCTGCTGGAGGATTTGAAGAAGCGCGGCCTCGGCCAGAATCAGCCGGGCCAGCCCGGCGGCGACATGGACGATCTTGGCCGTGCCGGCGACGCCATGGGCGACGCCGAAGGCGCGCTCGGTAACGGCAATGCCGATGGTGCGGTGGACGGGCAGGGCCGCGCGCTCGAAGCCTTGCGCAAGGGCGCGCAAGGTCTGGCGCAGGCGCTGCAGCAGCAATACGGCGAAGGCCAGGGTCCGGGGCCGGGCCGGCCCGGCCGCAGCGGCCCGCAGCGTGCCCAGCAGGAAACCGATCCGCTCGGCCGCGACATGCGCAACCGCAATCTCGGCTCCGACGATACCAGCGTGAAGGTGCCCGGCGAGATCGACGTGCAGCGCGCGCGCCGCATTCTCGAGGAACTGCGCAAGCGCCTCGGCGAGGCCACGCGTCCGCAGCTCGAACTCGATTACATCGAGCGGCTGCTCAAGGATTTTTGAGCGAAGCCTCCGCTCTATCCAATGTCATTGTGCGTGCAGCGTTTGCTTTACCTCGCCCCGCTTGCGGGGAGAGGTCGGATCGCGAAGCGATCCGGGTGAGGGGGCGCTACCTCACGCTTGCTTTATCAATTGCTCTTGAAGTGCCCCTCACCCCAACCCTCTCCCCGCAAGCGGGGAGAGGGAGCGCACCTGCGCTTGAGGTGAGAAACTTCTTAAAACAACGCCGGCGTCTGCCCGACCGGGATCGGCCCAAGCGAAACCGCGCCGTCCCTGAACGTCAGCGGCAGGCTCACGCCCTTCTTGCCTTCGATCTCGGCCGGCTGCCCGAGCATGCTGATGCCGGCGGCGGCGATGCTGCCGGAGTTGTTGCGCACCGCGCCGCCAAGGCCCGGCAGGAGGCGGTCGAGCGCGCCGCCGATCTTGTCCATGTTCACGCCGCCGCCCTTCTGCGCGAGATATTGCGACATCATCTGGTCGGCGCCGAGCATCGTGATGAGCTTGTCGAGACCCGCGACCGTCAGCGTGATCTGGCCGTCGAGTTTGCCGTTGCCGTTGATCGTCAGCGCGCCTGCGCCTGACGCCAGCACGTCGCCCTGCGAGAGCCGCGCCTGTTTGATCTCGATGCGGCCATTGGCATTTGCGATTTCGCGGAACCGTTCGCTCCATGGCTTGGGCGAAAAATCTTTCAGGCCGGTCAGCGTCGCGGTAATGTCGCTGTCGGTCGGTTTCCCGAGAACCATGTGGAAGCTCGGCGCGACCGCGCCGTTCAGCCGCAGCACCAGTTCGACGGCGGGATTGTTGTTGACGCTGCCGGACGCGATGCGGCCATGGAGTTCAGCACGGTTGGCGGTCGCGACCAGTTCCATCGTGCCGCGATTGAAGTTGGCGTATTCCAGCTTGTCGATGGCGATGGAGATGCGCTCGGGCTCCTGTGGTGTGCCGCGCACGCTGACCTGCGCCAGTGCCCAGTTGGCCGATAGCGTCGTCGGCTGGCCTTTCTCCGTGACCGTCATCGGGCCGGTGACTTCGCCAATCAGCAGTTTCGGATCGTAGACTTGCCCGACCACGGCGATGTTCTTGGCGGTCAGCACCAGCGGACGGTTGGAGTCGGTCAGCCGCAGCGCGCTCCCCGGCTGCAGTTCGACGCTCGGCGTGGCGCAGGCAACCTCGATGCGGAACGGGTAGCCGGCGACGCTCTGGCTGCTGCAGGTGTGGATGCGGCCGGCCTGCGCCTCGCGCGCGCGCCAGCCGGCGATGGCCGGCTCCACCAGCGAGGCGGCATAGAACCAGAACACGCTCCAGCCCACCGCCAGCAGCAGGAAACACACGAGCGGCAGCGCGATCAGCCAAGGTCTCCCAGGATTTGGCTGGCTGCGCTTCTTCGGGGTCGCATAATTCACGTTCTGTCTCACGCGCAATTCCTGTCGTTGCATCGAAGTGTCGGGACTGTTAGGCGAACGCTGTCGCTTTTTTCTGCGCCACCCGCCAAATCACCTGCCACGAACCGCCCGCCTGTTCCATGCCCATCAAAGATGAACTCTGGGTTTTCGGCTACGGCTCGCTGATGTGGCGGCCGGGATTTGAGTATCTCGACCGCATGCCGGCGAAGCTCAATGGGCTGCATCGCGCGCTCTGCGTCTATTCCTTCGTTCATCGCGGCACGCCGGAACAGCCGGGCCTCGTGCTGGGCCTCGACCGCGGCGGCGCGTGCCGGGGCGTCGCTTTCCGTGTTGCCGCAGCTAACCGCGAAGCGACGGTCCGGTACCTGCGCGACCGCGAACAGGTCACCAGCGTCTACCTCGAAGCCTACCGGCTGATCGACCTGATGGACGGCAGCAAGCGGCGCGTGCGCGCGCTGGTGTTCTGTGTCGATCGCGGTCATGTGCAATACGCCGGCCGGATTTCGATTGAGCAGCAATTGAATCTCGTTCGCAGGGGGCATGGACGTTCCGGTCCCAATCGCGATTACGTGGTGTCCACGGTCGACGCGCTGGAAGAAATGGGTATCCGCGACCGTGATCTGCATCTGCTCGCGCAATCCCTCAAGGGGGCGCATGAGCATTCTGGCAAGGATCAGGCACGGGACGAATAGCCTTGCGTTTCGCGCCCCATAGAACCCTCAATTGGGGCGCTGGCGCGGCAAGGCTTCGGTTTCCGCCAGCAGGCGATTGGTCGCAGTCTCGATATCGTTCTGCAACCGCCGGAAAAACGTCGCGCGCGGCAGGCCGGCCGGGATGACGTCGAGGTATTCCACAATGATGGTTCCCGGCGGCCGCAGGAACTTCCGGCGCGGCCAGAACTGTCCGCTGTTGAGCGCCATCGGCAGGCAGGCGACACCGCCACCGGCGTAGAGCTGCACGATGCCGAGCTTGTAGTCCGGCTCCGCATGGACCGGCCTGCGGGTGCCTTCGGGAAATACGATCACCTGACGGCCCTGCGCCAGCGCGGCGCGCACATGCGCGATCAGGGTCGCCATCGATTCCTTGCCCGCGCTGCGGTCGAGCGGGATCATGCCGGTCTTCAGGAGACACCAGCCGAAGAACGGAATCCACGTCAGCTCGCGCTTGAGCACATAGGCCGGGTAGGGAAACATCGGCAGCAGCGCGAACGTGTCCCACGCCGACTGGTGCTTTGACGCGACCAGCAGCGGGCCTTTCGGAATTTTCTCGCGGCCGCGCAGTTCGAGATGCACGCCGCAGATCGCCGAGAGAAGCCACACCGACGTGCGGCCCCAGGACCGTGCCACTTCGATCATGACCTTGTGCGGCAGGATGAACGCCGGCAGCGACATCAGGATGTGCAAGGTCAGGTTCAGGTAGAACGCGATCTGGAAGACCAGCGAGCGCACGAAGATGACGACTGGATGGTGGATCAGCGAATTCATTTCATGTCAGACTTTGGAAGCGCGCACGGCGGGCACGTTCAGCGCGACAACCCGGTCCAGCTTCATGCGGATGCCGGCGGCGATGTATTTGAGATACTCGAACACCAGCGCCCGCGTCGATGCGAAGTTTGTCCACCACGGTTCGGCGCGCTGCCGTTCGGTGATGACGGGGTAGGGGATCAGCGTCACATCGGGCAACTGATGCTCGAGTTCCGCCAGTGCGCGCGGCATGTGGATGCGCGAGGTCACGATCACCAGCGACTTGAAACCGAGTTCGCGCGCCCAGCGCCGCGTCTCGACGGCGTTGCCGATGGTGTTGAGCGCCGAGCGGTCGAGATCGATGCAGCAATTGAACTGGGCCTCGTAGCGCGGCAACAGGCGCGCAATCTCCTCCATCCGGGTCGCCGGATTGACGCCCGTGATGAGCAACCGCTTGCCGCGCCCGGCGGCGAGCAGTTCGACCGCTTCGGTGATCCGGTCCGGCCCGCCGGTCAGTGCCACGATGCCATCGGCCTTGCCCTCGAACGGCGTTTCCGTCATCGGCACCAGCGAGACGTACCAGCCGAAACCCGCGGCCAGCGCCAGCCCGGCCCCGACAACCAGCCATACAGAAAAACGCCGGCCCCGATGGGAGCGGCGTACGGTCGTTGTGGCTGTGGTGTCGGGTCGATTCACGATGTTCGCCGGGTTATTTTTCGGCGGTACTATAGCGCAAAATCCGGCTGCGCGGTGGCACGGGCCGGAAAAGGCAGGCCTTTACGTTACCGCGGCCAGCGTTTGTGTCACGACGCGGCGCGAAGTTCCCGCGGTGATCGCCGCGATCAGCGCGATCTGCAGCGCCATCACGGTGTAACCCGTCCACCCGATCGAGAACGAACCGAACAGGGCCGACATTTCATCGCCGCTGGCCGTGCCGACCAGGCGGTCGCCAAGGACACTCGCCAGCAGAAAGATCAATACCGCCGCGCCGCCGCCGATGATGCCGCCCTTGAGGCCGAGCGTGAGGAAGTGCCGCTGAAATTCGCGGGCGATGTAGCGGTCGGTTGCGCCGATGAAGTGCAGCACCTCGATGGTCGGGCGATTGGCGGCCATCGCGCCGCGGGTGGCGAACGTGACGGTCAGCACCGTCGCTGCCAGCACGATGACAAGGATCGCGATGCCGATGGCGATGGCGGTGCCCGCCATGGCGCGCATGCGGGTGATCCAGCCGCGATGATCGTCGAGGCTTGCGTTGGCGACGTCGCGGGTGAGCGCCGCGCGCAAATCCTTGAAATCGCTTTGCTGGCCGCTTTGCAGGCGCACCACGATCACGCGCGGCACCGGCAGGTCGTCGAGCGCCAGTCCCGTGCCGAGCCATGGCTCCAGCAGCCGCGCGGATTCCGCGCGCGTATAGGGCCGCACCTCCATCACGCCGGGCGCGGCGCGGGCGAGGTCGGCGGCTTTCTTCACGTCGGCCTCGATATCGCGGCCCGACACGGGACGCACCTGGATCGTCACTTCGCGCGCGACGCCGGATTGCCATTCGCTGGCCGAACCCGCGACCAGCAGCACCGCGCCGGTGGTGAGTGCGCCCAGAAACGCCATGATCGCGACGACCGCGATCAGCGCGCTGCCGGCGATGCTGGTCTTCGGCACGATTGTGGATTCCTGCCGCACTTCACCGTTACGGGGCGCGATCCTGTCGAATATTTCGGGCAAGTCGGTCATCGGGGTTTTATTCATAGGTGTGGATATGGCCGTCGTGCAGCACGAGACGGCGTGCGTCGTATTCGTCCATCAATGCAATATCGTGGGTCGCGATCACGATGGCGGTGCCGGACTTGTTGAGTTCGACGAACAACCGCAGCAGCCGTTGCGCCAGCGCCGGATCGACGTTGCCGGTCGGCTCGTCGGCCAAGAGGATTTCCGGCTGCACGATCACGGCGCGCGCGATAGCGGCGCGCTGCTTCTCGCCGCCGGACAGGACCGGCGGCAATGCGCCAAGCCGCTCGCCAAGCCCGACCCAGTGCAGCAGTTCGGTGACCTCGCGGCGGTAACTCGACTCCGCGCGCCCGGCGACGCGCAGCGGCAGCGAGACGTTCTCGTAGGTTGTCATGTGATCGAGCAGGCGGAAGTCCTGGAATATGATTCCGATCCGCCGCCGCAGCCCGGCGAGTTCCGCCTTGTCCAGGGTCACGATGTCCTGATCGAACATGGTGATGAGGCCGCGGGTCGGGCGCAGCGACAGGAACAGCAGCCGCAGCAGCGACGACTTGCCCGCGCCGGACGGTCCGGTGAGGAACTGGAACGAGTGCGGCTCGATCTCGAAGGTGAGGTCGCGCAGCACCTCCGGGCCAAGCCCGTAGCGCAAACCCACGTTTTCGAAACGGACCATCCGGAAAGCCTTAGCCGTTGAAGGGGAACCCGTAAGAGGAATAGCGCCTGACCGGCGTCACGTTAACAAGAGGTTAATCCGCGTGGTTTCCGATCCGTTAACGGTGCCGGGGCTACAAGTTATCCCAAATGTAACGCGTCCGAATCGCGAGTCGAATCGCCAGATGCAGATCGTCTGCCCGAACTGTACGACATCGTATGAAATTGCGGCATCTTCGCTCGGCGAAGCCGGCCGCATGGTGCGTTGCGTGGGTTGCGCGCATTAACAGGATGTTGAAAAAACCGATCGGGGGCTCAGATTTCTACTGAAATCAGGGTGCTATTGGGAACTTCGACATCCAAAGGAACCGGCGCCCCCTGGGCCAAGATCTGCTCAAGAATCATAAAAAGACGGGAATGGATGTGGGT
>CANJBX010000082.1 GCA_947472885.1 Hyphomicrobiaceae bacterium | reverse complement strand
GCGCCCCCCCCCCCCGTTTCCGTATTCGCAGCCCCTCACCCCAACCCTCTCCCCGCAAGCGGGGAGAGGGAGCGCACTGATGCCTGCTGAGAGTACGTGACCCCCAAAAAGCAAATGGCCGGGACAAGGCCCGGCCATTCGAAACTGAATTCTGTAAGTGGGGCTTAGCGGCCGAAACCGCCGCCGCCACCACCGAAGCCGCCGCCACCGCTGCGTCCGCCGCCGAAGCCGCCACCAGCACCGCCGCGATCGCCACCAAAGCCGCCGCCAGCACCCGCGCCTGCACCACGGGCACCGCCCGGACCGCCACGGCCCGGACCCATGCCCGGATTGAGGAGCTTCGGCTTGCCCGGAAGCAGGCCTTCGCGCTGCAACTTCTTGCGCGCCAGCTTGCGTGCGCGGCGGATCGCTTCCGCCTGCTCGCGTGCCTTCTTCTCGGAGGGCTTTTCGTAATGACCGCGGAGCTTCATCTCGCGGAAAATACCCTCGCGCTGCATCTTCTTCTTGAGCGCCTTGAGGGCCTGATCGACGTTGTTGTCACGAACGAGAACTTGCACGCTGTGCCTTCTCCAAAGTTGTAAGATTTAACCGAGCGCTGGCGCCAAATGGGCCCGCGGCTCATGAGGTTGCGGGAGATTTAGCAGAACGACCCGCCAAAGTCCATGCTTTAAGGCCCGGAAATGGGCGGGGTTCGAAGCTTTGCCGGTATAGCCGGTTCAGTCGAAAACGCGGGTCACATGGCCCATTTTCCGGCCATGGCGCCAGCCGGCCTTGCCATAGAGGTGGACGGTTGCCCCCGGCACGGTCAGCCACCTGGCGAAATCCTCGATCTCGGCCCCGATCAGGTTAAACATCTCGATCCGGCTGCCGTGGCGGACGGGTTCCGCCAGCGCCCAGCCGGCAATCGCCCGGATATGCTGCTCGAACTGGGAAACCGTCGCCCCGTCGAGGGTCCAGTGGCCGGAATTGTGCACCCGGGGCGCGATTTCGTTGACCAGCACCCGGTGGCCCGCGCCGTCCCTGACCACGAAAAGTTCCACGGCCAGCACCCCGACATAATCCAGCGCGGTGGCGATCTTGCCGGCAATGCGGATCGCCTCGGCCGTGACTTGGAGCGTTACCGCGGCGGGAACTTTGGAGACCCGCAGGATGTGGTCGCCGTGTTCGTTCTCGGTGACGTCGAAACAGACGATCCTGCCGTCGTGGCCGCGCGCGGCGATGACTGAAATCTCGCGCTCGAACGGCACGAAGCCCTCAAGGATCGACGGCTCGCCGCCGACTTCCCTGAGCGCCGCCGCCGGATCGGTGTCGGCTGAGATTTTGGTCTGGCCCTTGCCGTCGTAGCCGAAGCGCCGGGTCTTGAGGATCGACGGGCGGCCGAGTTTTTCCGCTGCCTTGGCTAAGTCGTCAGCGGTGTTCACTTCCGCGAACGGCGCGGTCGCGATGCCAAGCGCGTTGATGAACTGCTTTTCGACAAGACGGTCCTGCGTGGTCGCCAGCACTTTCGGATTCGGCAGCACGGGCTTACGCGCCGAGAGAAACGCCGCGGTGTCCGCCGGCACGTTCTCGAATTCATAGGTGATGACATCGACGCTTGCCGCGAACTTTTCCAGCGCGGCCTTGTCGCCGTAGTCGGCCTGGGTGATCCGCCGCACCACGTCGAACGCGGGCGATTCCGCATCCGGGCAATAGACGTGCGAGTGCAGGCCCAGCCGTGCGGCGGCCAGCGCCAGCATGCGGCCCAACTGTCCGCCACCGAGAATGCCGATGGTCGCGCCGGGTTTCAGCACGGGGAAATTCGGTTCAGCCATGGGAGCTTTAGTCCTTCGGCCGTTTGCCGACCGAGGCGGTTTGTTTGGCGCGCCAGGCATCGATGCGTTTGGCGAGTGCGGCATCCGACAGCGCGAGGATCGCCGCTGCCAGCAATCCGGCATTGACCGCGCCGGGCTTGCCGATGGCGAGTGTGCCGACGGGAATGCCCGCAGGCATTTGCAGAATGGAAAGCAGCGAGTCCTTGCCGTCCAGCGCGACGGTGTTCATCGGCACGCCCAGCACCGGCAGCGGTGTCATCGAGGCGGCCATGCCGGGTAAATGCGCTGCGCCGCCCGCGCCGGCGACGATGATCTTGAAGCCGGCCTTCTTGGCGCCGCGCGCGAACGCATAGAGCCGCTGCGGCGTGCGATGCGCCGAAACGATTTTCGCCTCATAGCCGACTTTCAGGATCTCCAGCGTTTCCGCGACATGCCGCATCACGGGCCAGTCGGACTGACTGCCCATAATAATGGCGACGCTCTTTTTCCGGCTGGTGGGGCGGGATCTGGTTGTCTTGGATTTGGCCTGTTTGGCCATGGCTGCTCCGGGGCAAATTGCCCTTAAAAACGAAGCGCCGGATTATAGGACCACCCCTAGGCGTGGCAAGCGAAGCGGGTGATTTATCGCGAATTATCCGGTTGTTTCGGCAACAAAAGTCTCGTGTCCCGGGCGAGCTAGCGAGACCCGGGACCCAGGGCTGAATTCTCCGGGCTGTGTTTGTTGCTCTGGGTCCCGGATCTTCGCGCGCGTTGCGCGCTCGTCCGGGACGTGAGAGCCGCTTACGCCGAAATATCCGGCGTCAGCTGGTCCTCGATGAACCCGATCTTGTCGCGCAGCGCCAGTTTGCGCCGCTTCAGGCGCTGGACCTGGATGATGTCCTTGCTCGGCGAAACCTGCAGCGCCTCGATCGCCGAATCGAGATCGCGATGCTCCTGACGTAGCCGCGCGAGCTGCGCTTCAAGGTCGATTCGTTCCTGTTCGGTCATTCCCGCCGCTTTATACCGTCGCGGAACCAGGTGCGCCGATTTGCCTCGCACACCTGCCGCCTGCCTGATTATCCCGTGCGCATTTAAAGCGTTCAAGCGACGCTTTGTTTTACATTAGGGGTTATTTGGTGCGTTGCACAATCATTGATCGGGTGACTTGCCACAATCCGGGTGTAGGCTTTAGATGCTCTGACTTTTGTGATCAGGCCAAAATCTGTCGCAGGAGATTTCTATATGTCGATGCAGTCTCATCTTGCCCAACTCGAGCAGCACCACGCCACGCTGGAAGATCAGATCCAGAAGGCCCAAAAACACCCCTCCATTGACGATCTTGAACTCTTGGAATTGAAGCGCCGCAAATTGTCGCTCAAGGACGAAATTGCCCGGCTGAAGCAGCAGACGAGCTTGCACTAGCCGCCCGCAGACCAAAATTCCCCGCGTATCCGGGACATTGTATCCGACGTAAAATCGCAGCCGCGCTGTGCGGCTGCCCGTGAAAGATTTTGACCGCCGGACCCGCAAAGGGCCCGGCGGTCTTGTTTTGATGTTAGTGGCGTTGGCGGTGTTACCTCGCCCCGCTTGCGGGGAGAGGTCGCGCCGTAGGCGCGGGTGAGGGGGACTCGCAAAGTATAGGCGCTGGCGAAATGGCCCCTCACCCCAACCCTCTCCCCAGCAAAAGGGCGTTCACGCCCGTCTTCGACGGGCTGTGCGGGGAGAGGGGGCGCACCGTTTCCGCCGCCATCATTTTAAACTAATGCGACCATGCACCGAGGTTGTGTATAAAAACATGCGTAACAAAAAAGACGTGTGAAGAGGGAGAGACGCATGGGCCGGACGATCTTCAAACTATTGGTCTGCGGTCTTCTCACCCTTGCCGCTCTTGCGCCGCTGTCTGCCGCGCAGGCGCAGGGTTATCCGGCACGTCCCATCACCTTGATCGTGCCGTATCCGCCGGGCGGCGGCGTCGATGCCATGGCGCGCATCGTCGGCGAGAAACTCACGGCGGCACTCGGCCAGCAGGTCATTGTCGATAATCGCGGCGGCGGCGGCGGCAACATCGGCGCGCGCGCGGTAGCAAAAGCTGCGCCCGACGGTTACACGCTGTTGCTTGGCCACACCGCGACGATCTCGATCAATCCGTCGCTCTATGCCAATGCCGGCTACGATCCGCAAAAGGATTTCTCCGGCATCGGCCTTGTCGCGGCGATGCCGGTCGCGCTGATCGCGCATCCGTCGTTTGCGCCAAAGAACATCAGGCAAGTGATCGACTACGCGAAAGCCCAAGGTGGCAAGTTCAACATCGGCACCTCGGCCATCGGCACCGGCGGCTACATGAGCGCCGAACTGTTCAAGTCGCTCGCCGGCATCGACGCGCAGATCGTGCCGTACAAGGGCACGGCGCCGCTGATGAACGATCTGGTCGGCGGCCATGTGCCGGTGGCGTTCGGTGTGCTGCCGCCGGCCATCGGCAACCTCGAAGCTGGTACGCTGCGCGCCATCGCGGTGACCAGCACAAAACGCTTCAGCGGCCTGCCGGATGTGCCGACGGTGGATGAGTCCGGGATGCCCGGCTTCGACGCCGTGCTGCGTTACGGCCTGCTGGCGCCGAAAGGCACGCCGCAGCCGATCATCGACCGGCTGAACAAGGAACTGCGTACGCTCGTCATGACCGACGAAGTGAAAAAGCGCATCGTGACCGAAGGCGGCGATCCCTTGACCTCGTCGCCTGCCGAATACGACGCCGACATCGCGCGCGAAGCCGGCAAGTGGGGCGACCTGGTGAAGAAGCTCAATCTGAAAGTGGAGTAGAACCTGTCATGATGCGTGCAATTATCGGGCTTGCGGCGCTGCTCGCGTTTGCGGCTCCGCTTGGCGCACAGGACATTCGCGGCATCGAGGTCTGCACGGCGGAAAAGGACATGAACCGCCGCACCAGCTGCCTGCAAAGCAACGTGCAGTTCCTGCAGGGCGCGCTCGACAAGGCCACGCGCGATGCGCAGGCGGGTGCGGCTGCCGCGGGCCGTGAGATTGCCGCGCAGAAAAACGACATTGCCGGGCTGAAAGAGTCGCTCGCGAAAATGCAGGCGCAGCTCGATGAATTGAAGAAGGCCAGAGCGGCTAAATAGTCCGCGCTGGAAACAACTCAACTTCCGCCATGCGCGTGGTCAGTTCTTCGCCATCTCTCTCAATTTAAATTTCTGTATCTTCCCCGTACTCGTCTTCGGCACCTCGCCAAACACCACATGCCGCGGAACCTTGTAGGCCGCGAGGTGCTTGCGGCACCACGCGATCATGTCTTCGGCGCTCGCGGATTGTCCCGGCTTTAATTCAATGAATGCGCACGGCGTCTCGCCCCACTTGGCGTCGGGCTTGGCGACCACGGCGGCGGCCGATACGGCGGGGTGCTTGTAGAGCGCGTCTTCGACCTCGATGGATGAAATATTCTCGCCGCCGGAAATGATGATGTCCTTCGAGCGGTCCTTGAGCTGGACGTAGCCATCGGGATAGACGACGCCGAGGTCGCCGGTGTGAAACCAGCCGCCGGCGAATGCCTTTTCGGTCGAAACCTTGTTCCGAAGATAGCCTTTCATCACGACATTGCCGCGCATCATGACTTCGCCCATGGTCACGCCATCGCGCGCCACCGGCTGCATGGTGTCCGGGTCCATCACGTCGAGATATTCCAGCGCGCCATAGCGCACGCCCTGACGCGATTTCAGCGCCGCCTGTTCGGCGGGCGGCAGCGCGTCCCATTCCGCGTGCCAGTCGTTGACGACGGCGGGGCCGTAGCACTCGGTCAGGCCATAGAGATGCGTGACGTTGAAGCCGGCTTCCTTCATGGCGGCGAGGATCGCTTCCGGTGGCGGCGAGGCGGCGGTGAAGAACTCCACGACATGCGGCAGCGGCTTTCGCTCGTTCGCTGTCGCATTCAGGAGGGTCGACATCACGATGGGCGCGCCGCACAGGTGCGTGACCTTGTGCGCCGCGATGAGATCGAACATCGCCTGCGCGCGGACCTGCCGCAGACAGACATGCGTCCCGGCAACCACCGAGATCGACCACGGGAAGCACCAGCCGTTGCAGTGGAACATCGGCAGCGTCCACAGATAGACCGGATGCTTGCCCATGTTGCAGGTGACGATGTTGCCGGTGGCAAGGAGATAAGCGCCGCGGTGATGATAGACGACGCCCTTGGGATCGCCGGTGGTGCCCGACGTATAGTTGAGCGCGATGGCGTCCCATTCGTCGTCCGGCATTTTCCATGCAAACGCTGGATCGCCCTGCGCGACGAAGTCTTCGTATTCCATCGTGCCGATGCGTGCGCTGTCGCCCGTATACTCCGGGTCGTCGTAGTCGATCACCAGCGGCTTTACTTTGGCGAGCGCCAGCGCGTCCTTCATGACCCTGGAAAACTCGCGGTCGATGATGACGACCTTAGTTTCCGCATGATCGAGCGAGAACGCGATGATCGTGGCGTCGAGCCGCGTGTTGAGCGTGTTCAGCACACCGCCCGTCATCGGCACGCCATAGTGGCATTCCAGCATCGCCGGCGTGTTCGCCAGCATGGCGGAAACCGTGTCGCCCTTGCGGATGCCGTGTTTTGCCAGCGCGGAGGCGAGCCTGCGCGTGCGGGAATAAAATTCTGCGTAAGTGCGCCGCAGCGCGCCGTGGATGATCGCCGTGTGCGCCGGATGGACGGTGGCTGCGCGCTCCAGAAATAGCAGCGGCGTCAGCGGCTGGTAATTCGCCGGGTTGCGGTCGAGGTCGTTGTCATACGGCGTCGTCATCTGCGCTTTCCGGTCACATTGTCGCGTGGTTCAGGCACGCTGTTGTTACTGGATACATAATATAGACGGCGTTGCCTGGGGGCGATTTTAGTGCAACTCTTTGCCGATGCCACAGCGTTAAAACGACAGTGGCGATCCGGCGGCGCAAAGGCGTAGCCTGGATCATGACAGGGCAGGGTATCAGGGGGATTTCATGCGCGCCATTGCGTCTTCTTCGCTCGCAATCATGTCGCTCGCCGGCGTGTTCGCCGCGGCTCCGGTTCATGCGCAGCAAAAACCGATCGAGATGAAGCTCGCGTATTTCGTCGGCGACCAGCACGCCATGTCGCAATGGCTCATCAAGTGGTCGGACAACATCGAAAAGGCTTCCAACGGCCGCCTTGTCGTCAAGCGCTTCCCGAATGCGCAGATGGGGCCGACGCCGCAGCACTATGACCTCGCGCGCACCGGCCAGGCCGATGTGTCGTGGTTCCTCCACGGCGGCACGCCGGGCCGCGCTCCGCTGACCGAACTCATCAGCCTGCCGTTCATGGTCGGCTCGGCCGAGATCGGCACCAAGGTGCTCAACGATCCGGAATTGCGCGCGAAGTATCTCGATGCCGAACACAAGGGCCTCAAGATCCTGATGCTGCTGACGCACCAGCCGGGCGATGTGCACACCACCAAGAAGGCGATCCGTACCATTGACGATTTCAAGGGCCTGCGGCTTCGCTTCGCGACGCCGCCGGTGCGCGACCTCGTCGCCGGTCTCGGCGCGACGCCGGTCGGCGTGTCGCCGACCGAACAGGCCGAGCAGCTCCAGAAGGGCACTATCGACGGCACCTTCATCGACTACGGCGGCGCCGGCATCGCCTTCAAGCTCGGCGGCACCATCAAGTATTCGACCGAACTCTACGCCTATGTGTCGAGCTTCGGCATCGGCGTGAACGAGGAATGGTGGGCCAAACTCCCCGACGATCTCAAGAAGCTGATGGTCGACGGCATGACGGCCAAGGAAAAGGAAGTCGGCGAAGCCTGGGACGGTCTCGACGTGCCGGGCAAGAAGGCGCTGATCGACGGCGGCGCGGAAGCCATCCGCTTCAACGCGGCGGACGACGCCAAGGTCCGAAAGATCGGCGTCGAAGTATCGGAAGCCAAGATCAAGGAACTCGAAGCCAATGGCCTTCCGGCGCGCGCCGTCTACGACAAGATGCGCGAACTGTCGGAGAAGCACGCCAAGACTTCCAAGAACTTCTGGAACTGAAAAACGCCGGACGTATTCGTTTGATGTTGGATTGGATGATCGCAGCGCGCTCGATTTACCTCTCCCCGTTTACGGGGAGAGGTCGGCGCGTAGCGCCGGGTGAGGGGCGTGTTACGACTGGCCCCTCATCCCAACCTTCTCCCCGCAAGCGGGGAGAAGGAGCGCACCGTCCATGCGGCGGCTACCTCGACTCCTTTCCACAACCCCTCATCACCTGAACCGCAAGCCTCATGGAAAGAGTTCGTTCGATTGCCATCAAGGTTTGCGGCTACACAGCCGCATTCGCGCTGGCGGTCATGATGCTGCTGACCGTGGCCGACGTGGCGTTGCGCAGCGCATTCAGCTACCCGATCCGCGGCATGCTCGAGATCGTCGAGCTGCTGCTGGCCTGCACGTTCTTTCTCGCGCTGCCGGCATCGTTCCTGCGTGACGAACACATCATCGTGGACATGATCGACCCGGTTGCGCCCGGCATCGTGCCGACGCTCAAGCGCATTGCCGCGATGGTGACGATGGTCGTCATTGCGGCGATGATCTGGCAGGGCTGGAAGGCGGCGCAGGATACGCTGATCTTCAACGACGTGACTTCGGACCTGTCGATCCCGCGCATCTATTACTGGATTCCGGTGCTGGTCGGCATGGCGGGCGCCACGCTCGCGGCGGGTGTCATGCTGTTCGATCCGCGGCCGGTGCAGAAGACGGGCCATCAATGAGCGTGCTGCTGATCGGCCTGCTGTGTGTCACTGGGCTGCTGGTGCTGATCTTCGCGCGCGTGCCAATTGCGGTCGCGCTCGCGGCCAGCGGTGTCCTTGGTTACGCCGCTATCGACGGCTGGCACAATGCGCTCAAGATGCTCGGCACCGTGCCGTTCCAGCTCGCCAGCGCCTATTCGCTCTCCGTCATTCCGCTGTTCATCCTGATGGGTGCCGTCGCCTCGCGCGGCAACATGGCGACCGAGTTGTTCCAGGCGGCGAACGGCCTGTTCTCCGGCGTGCGCGGCGCGCTGGCCAATGCCACCATCGGCGCGTGTTCGCTGTTCGGCGCGATCTGCGGTTCCTCGATTGCAACCGCCGCGACATTCTCGCGCGTGGCGATTCCGGAAATGCGCAAGCACGGCTACGATCCGGCGTTCGCGGCAGGCTGTGTCGCTTCAGCAGGCACGCTGGACGTGCTGATCCCGCCGTCGGTATTGCTGGCGATCTATGCCATTGTCGCCGAGCAGTCGCTGCCGAAACTCTACGCCGCCGCATTCGTGCCGGGCTTTGTGCTGGCGGGGCTTTACGTCAACGCCGTCTGGGTTGTTGCGTGGCTCAAGCCGGCGTGGATTCCCAAGGTCGCGGGCATGACGCTCGGCGCGCGGCTGCGCGCTTCGCTCGGCATGTGGAAGCTCGGTATTCTTTTTATCTTTGCGGTGTTCGGCATCTATCTCGGCTGGTTCTCGCCGACCGAAGCCGCGGCGGTCGCGGCCTTCGCCGCCATTGTCATCGCGTTTGCGACCAAGGCGATGGACATCGACGGGCTGATGGATGCGCTGCTGGAATCCGTCTACACCACGGCGTCGATCTTCTTCATCGTCGTCGGCGCATTCATCTTCTCGCGCTTCATCGTCCTGACCCAGATGCCGAACGATCTCGCGCACTGGGTGCAGGGCGCGGGGCTAGCTCCTGCCTTCGTGCTGCTGGCGGTGATGTTCCTCTATCTCGTGCTGGGGACCTTCCTCGACGAAGTCAGCATGATCCTGATTACCGTGCCGGTGACGCTGCCGCTGGTGTATGGCCTTGGCTATGACGGCATCTGGTTCGGCATTTTTGTCACGGTGATGTGCACCATCGGCCTCATCTCGCCGCCGACCGGCATGACGGTGTTCGTCATTCAGGCGCAGCACCCGGAAATTCCGGTGGCGCGGATTTACCTCGGCACCCTGCCGTTCCTCGTCGCGGATTTCGTGCTGGTCGGAATCCTGATCGCGCTGCCGCAGATGGTGAACTGGCTGCCGAAGTGGCTGGGGATTTGACGCCGCCTTTTTAGCAGCCAGCAACACTCTCCCCGTCGTCATGCCCGGCCTTGTGCCGGGCATCTCGATAAGGGACGCATAGTGCCTGCCTAAGCGAGATGGCCGGGACAAGCCCGGCCATGACGAGAGTCTCTTAAACAAAAAACATCGCCCTCAGCGCCTGATATGTCAGGCCGAGCGAGATGAAGAACACCATGATGTAGGCGATGCGGTAGAACGTCGCCACCGGCGTGATGCGCACCAGCCAGATGCCGAAATAATTGGTGGCGATGGCGAGCGGCAGCATCCACGCGGAAATGGTCAGCGACGACGGCGAGAATTGTCCAAGTGAAAAATACGGAATCACCTTCAGCAGATTGATGGCGGCGAAGAAGATCGCATTGGTGCCGACGAAGGTGAGCTTTGGCATTCGCTGCGGCAAGGTGAAAAACTGGAACGGCGGGCTGCCGGCCTGCACCATGGTCGATGTGAAGCCCGACACACCGCCCCAGAACACGCCATGCGACACCTTGGGCTGATGGTCTTCCGCGGGCTCGCGCCCGAACCACGCATTGAGTACGAACACCATGCCGATCAGGCCGACGATCAGCCGCACGACCGAGTCGGAAAGATAGGCCGCGAGCAGCCACGCCACGCCGATGCCGATCACGGCCCCCGGCAGCATCACCTTGACGTTCCAGCGGTCCCAGTCGCGGCGATAATTCCACACCGAAATCACATCCTGCACGATCAGGATCGGCAGCAGGATCGCGGCTGCCTGCAGCGGCGGAATCACCAGCGCCATCATCGGTGTCGCCAGCATGCCAATGCCGGCGAAGCCGCCCTTGGCCAGACCGAGAATAATGACGGCCGTCACGCAAATGACGAGAAAAAGCGGATCGGATAATACCGGCATTCCCGTCCTTAAAAATGTTACCGCCGGGCTCTGCCCGGCGGTTTGCGCAATCGCAAAGAGAAATCCTGGTTCCATGCGCATGATGAGGGGTGGTCCGGCGAACCGCAACGATGAATGTTGCATTGTCGCGATGCACGCGCACAATGCGCGTCGGCAAATCTATGCCGGGTTGGGGAGACTGCGATGGATGCGCCTGCGGCCAGCCGCTATCACGAGCTTTATGCGCGTTCGCTGCGCGATCCGCAGGGCTTCTGGGCCGAGGCGGCGCAGGACATCGAATGGTATCAGCCCGCCAAAACCGTGTTCGATGGCGGCGCGGGGGTCTATGGCCGCTGGTTTGCCGATGCGGTCTGCAACACCTGCTACAACGCGATTGATCGCCACGTTGCCGCCGGCCGCGCCAACCAGACCGCGCTGATCTACGATTCGCCCGTCACCAACACCGTCCGCAGCTACACCTACAACGACGCACTAGCGGAGATCGCGACGCTCGCCGCAGTGCTGGAGGATTTCGGCGTCACCAAAAGCGACCGCGTCATCATCTACATGCCGATGGTGCCGGAAGCGGTGTTCGCCATGCTGGCCTGCGCGCGGATCGGTGCGGTGCATTCGGTCGTGTTCGGCGGATTTGCCGCCAAGGAACTTGCAACCCGCATCGACGACTGCAAACCGAAACTGATTCTTTCCGCGAGCTGCGGCGTCGAGCCGGCGCGCACCGTGCCCTACAAGCCGCTGCTCGATCAGGCCATCGAACTTGCAACCCACAAGCCGGATGCCTGCATGATCCTGCAACGCCCGCAGGTCGAAGCGCCGCTGATTGCGGGCCGCGACCACGACTGGGCGACCTTGCGCGACACCGCGCTGCGCGAGCGCAAGTCCGCACCTTGCGTGCCGGTGCTGGCAACCGACCCGCTCTACATTCTCTATACGTCGGGCACCACCGGAATCCCCAAGGGCGTCGTGCGTGACAACGGCGGTCACATGGTTGCGCTCAAGTGGTCGATGAAGAATCTCTACGATGTGTCGCCCGGCGAGGTTTACTGGTCCGCCTCCGACATCGGCTGGGTCGTCGGCCACAGCTACATCGTCTATGCGCCGCTGCTGCACGGCTGCACGACGATCCTCTACGAGGGCAAGCCGGTCGGCACGCCGGATGCCGGCGCGTTCTGGCGCGTCATCTCGCAGCATCATGCGGTCTCGATGTTCACCGCGCCGACGGCGTTCCGCGCCATCAAGAAGGAGGACCCTACCGGCAAGCTGATCGGCAACTATGACCTCTCGAAATTCCGCTCGCTGTTTCTCGCCGGCGAGCGCGCCGACCCCGACACCGTGAAATGGGCCGAGGAGAAATTGCGCAAGCCGGTGATCGACCACTGGTGGCAGACCGAAACCGGCTGGTGCATCGTCGGCAATCCGGTCGGGCTTGGCATGTTGCCGGTGAAACGCGGCTCGCCGACGGTGCCGATGCCGGGCTACGACGTGCGCATCGTCGATGAGGCGAACAACGAATTGCCGGCGAACACGATGGGTTCGATCGTCATCAAGCTGCCGCTGCCGCCCGCGGCGCTGCCGACGCTGTACGAGAACGACGACCGTTTCAAGGAAAGCTACCTCACGGAATTTCCGGGCTACTACAAGACCGCCGATGCCGGCTTCAAGGACGACGACGGCTATGTCTCGATCATGGGCCGCACCGACGACATCATCAATGTCGCGGGACACAGGCTTTCGACCGGCGGCATGGAGGAAGTCCTGTCCGGCCACAAGGATGTCGCGGAATGCGCCGTCGTCGGCATCAAGGATGAACTCAAGGGCGAAGTGCCGTGCGGCTTCGTCGTGCTCAAGACCGGCGTCAACCGCCCGGCGGACGAGATCGAGAAGGAAATCGTCGCGCTGGTGCGCGAGAAGATCGGTCCGGTCGCGGCGTTCAAGCTGGTGGTGACGGTGGCGCGGCTGCCGAAAACACGGTCCGGCAAGATCCTGCGCGGGACCATCAAGAAAATCGCCGATGGCGATGCATGGGACATGCCTGCGACCATCGACGATCCCGCGGTGCTGGACGAGATCAAGGCCGGGCTGAAGGGCAAGGGTGTGGGGGTTTAGATTTGGATCAGCACGCATATTGCGCGTGTCATTTATTGAACGGGCCGCAAGTTACCTCTCCCCGCTTGCGGGGAGAGGTCGGCGCGAAGCGACGGGTGAGGGGCTTTTTCCATGCGTGGACCTCAGCGTTTCAGGGTTATTCGGGCGCGAACACTGCGCAAAAAACTCAACTGATGCCGAGATCAGGCTTTGGTATCGGCTGCGGTCACGCGGCATCAACGGCCACAAATTTGTCCGTCAGGAGCCGGTTGGCCCCTATGTAGCTGACTTCGTGTGCCGCGAGCACATGCTGGTTATCGAAGTTGACGGTGGACAGCACGCGGAAAGCAAACGAGATATTGTTCGTGATCGCTGGTTTGCTACGCGCGGCTATCGGACATTGCGTTTCTGGAATAATGACGTCATGAGAAACATGGATGGGGTGCTGGAAGTCATCGCGCAGGCCTTGCCGCCAGAAGCCCCTCACCCGACCGCCTTCGGCGGTCGACCTCTCCCCGCAAGCGGGGAGAGGTAACAGAACCACTCGTATCGTTAGAGAAATTAAGTGACCAACCCGCCCAACCCCTACGGCTTTCCGCAATACGTCATCGACCGCGTCATGCAGAAGCGCGGCAGGCTCGCCGTGTTCGACCGCTTCGAGCCGAAGCGCACCGCGCTGCTCGTCATCGACATGCAGAATTTCTACGTCGGCGAGATCGCCTCGGTGGTGAACATCATTCCGAACATCAACAGGATCGCGGAGCGTATGCGCGCGCTGGGCGGCACGGTGATCTGGGTCGGCATGACGGCGGGCGAGGGCGGCAAGAGCCTGTGGCGCGTCTATCACGACAATTTCTTCACCAAGGAAAAGGGCGCGACCCACCGCGACCAGCTCTCCGCCGACAGCGACGGCCACAGGTTTCACAAGGGCCTCGACATCAGGCCGGGCGACGACACGGTCTACAAGAGCCGGTTCTCGCCGTTCATCCAGGGCGCCTCGAACATCGAGGAAGTCCTGAAAGTCAAAAACATCGACAGCCTGATCGTCACCGGCACCGCGACCAACATGTGCAGCGAAAGCGCGGCGCGTGACGCCATGATGCTGGACTACAAGGTGGTGATGGTGTCGGACGCCAATGGCGCGCGTTATCCGGAGGATCATCAGGCCGGGCTGACGTCGTTCTACCAGAGCTTCGGCGATGTCCGCACCACGGCGGAAGTGCTTGGCGACCTGCTGCCGCAGAAATAGGCTCCACAGCCGTCAGGTCGTTGTCAGGTTTTGCCGCTTGCCCGCCACCGGCCGGGTGCGTGGGGCATTATGGCCGTTGCCACCGTCTCGCCGCCGTGCCGCGGAACGTATAGTGTTACTCCCCGCTAGCGCCATAACGCGCCGCGACAAAATTGCTGGGAGGCAAACGTGTCCATATCACCTTCACCGAATAGTGCGCTGTCGCATTGCGACGGCATTGCCGCCGCCGCGACGGATCTCTGGCTGCTGATCGGCCGCGTCGGGCTCGGCTGGCTGTTTCTCTACAGCGGCTGGAGCAAGCTCGGAAACCTCACCGGCTTCTAGGCTTATCTCACCAACCTGAAAGCGCCGGCTCCCGAACTGCTGGTCTATATCGCTGCGCCGGCGGAGTTCATTCTCGGCGCGCTGCTCATCCTCGGTCTCGCCACGCGCTACGCATCGGTGCTGGGCATGGTGTTCATGATCATCGCGACATTGCTCGCCCATCGCTACTGGGAATATCCGGCGGCGGCGCAGACCGCGCAGTTCACGAACATGATCAAGAATATCGCGATCTTCGGCGCCATGTTCTACGTGTTCGTCGCCGGTCCCGGCCGCTTCAGCGTCGACAGCAAGATTGCAGGCCGCTGAAGTCAGCTTGCGCTGAGCAAATCGATGCGCGTGTTGGCGCGGCTTAACCGCCGCGCCAGCAGCTTTGCCAGATTGCGCATGATGCGTTCGCCGGTCTGCGGATATTTCTCGCGGAAGGCGTAGAATTTCTCCAGCGACAGTTCGATGCAGCGCACGGCGGTGTCGGCCCAGACGTCGGCCGCGCGGTGGCTGTCGACCAGCGCCATTTCACCGAACGCCATGCCGGGCACCAGCGTCGCAAGCCGCACGCCGTCCGCGAGTTTCACGCTGACCATGCCGCTCTGCAGTGTTCGCCGTCAGCACCCCTGAGACCATTTGAGGGACTTCACGAAGGGAGGATTTCTGGTTCATCGTAGCCGCAAGGAGCGAAGATGAAACAGAAACCCGGACCGGGCAAAGCGCCCGCAGAACAAGTGCTGAAGGACATTCGGCGTC
>CANJBX010000081.1 GCA_947472885.1 Hyphomicrobiaceae bacterium | reverse complement strand
CTGACCCACATCCATTCCCGTCTTTTTATGATTCTTGAGCAGATCTTGGCCCAGGGGGCGCCGGTTCCTTTGGATGTCGAAGTTCCCAATAGCACCCTGATTTCAGTAGAAATCTGAGCCCCCGATCGGTTTTTTCAACATCCTGTTAGCGCCGCTGCGATCGTTCCTTCAACTTCAGGATTTGATGCTTGACGATCATGCGCCCATCGGCGTGACTCTTCGCCTGTTATCGGGAACGCAGCACCATGGCCGGCACGCATCTTTCCATTCGCATCGACCTCTCGAACGGCGACCGCATCGGGCCGGGCAAGATCGCGCTTCTTGAAGCGATCCGCGACAAGGGCTCGATCTCGGGTGCCGCCCGCGCGCAGGAAATGTCGTATCGCCGCGCGTGGCTGCTGGTCGAGGAAATCAATCACGCACTGGCCAAACCTGCCGTCACGGCGGAAATGGGCGGACGCAGCGGCGGCGGCGCATCGGTGACGCCGGTGGGTGAAAAGATCGTCGATCTCTATCGCAAGATCGAAACCAGCGCGCGCTCGGCCGCGAGTACTGAATTCCGCGCGCTCGGAAAACTGGTGCGGCACGGAAAATAACGACGCGGTGCGAATGGCCGGCCTAGCCGATTGACCCGTTTCATGGGGGTAGTTCAAGCGCGGGCGCGACATTCCAGCGCTATGTCGTCCGCAGTACTGGCGCGGCGCGAGCCGATCCCGCTAGACTTGCGTGCGCTTCCCGTTGCGGGAGGCCGTTGCGCTTTGGGGGGCGTCATGCAGAGCATTATTCGATACGTTCGTTTCGGGGGCGCCGCGCTTGTTGCGGCCGTTGCTTGGTCGGTGACGGCCGCCGCCCAGCCTTATCCGTCGCAACCGATCAAGATCATCGTTTCGCTGGCGCCGGGTGGCGTCGCGGACATTGTTGCGCGCGCCTTCGCAGCCAAGCTCAGCGAGAGCGGCAAAACCGTCGTGGTTGAAAATCGCACTGGCGCGGGCGGCGCCATCGGCGCAGATGCAGTCGCAAAATCCGCGCCCGATGGCTACACGCTCTACATGGGCTTCCATGCCACGCAGTCGATTCTGCCGCATCTGATGACGAAACTGCCTTATGATGCGGCCAAGGATTTCGCCCCCATTGTCTTCATCGCGACCTCGCCGAACATCCTCATCGTGCATCCATCCGTGGCAGCGAAGTCACCGAAGGAACTCGTCGAGTATATCAAGGCCAACCCCGGCAAGTTGAGCTACGGCACGCCAGGCATCGGCAGTTCGGGACATCTGGCGGGCGAGCAGTTCAAGCAAATGAACAATCTTGAGATCGCGCATGTTCATTATCGGGGCGCCGCGCCCGCGCTCCAGGATCTCGTGGCGGGCCACGTCCAGGTCATGTTCGACATCGTGCCGCTGACCAAGGAGCAGCTTGAGGCCGGCCGCGTGCGTGCGCTTGCCGTGACGGCTGCGAAGCGCGAGCCTGCCGTTCCCAATGTGCCCACGATGGCCGAGTCGGGAATGCCCGGCATCGAAGGCGGGCCATGGTTCGGCCTGTTCGCGCCGGCCGGCACGCCGCGCGCTGCGATTGACTGGGTTAACGCCGAGGCACTAAAAGCGTTTTCGTCGCCCGATTTGAAAGCGCGGCTGGAGGGCCAGGGCTTGACCTTGCCGTTGGGAAGCCCGGAGGATTTCGGCCGCCACGTTGAAGCGGAGACGAAACGCTGGGGCGAGGTTATCCGCAAGGGCAACATCAAGATGGAATGATCGCCCGCGCAGGCGCTGACCCAGTCGCTCCCGGTGATTGAACGGTGTAACTTTCGGGCAACCTGGTTCGAAACAGTATCGAACAACCACCGGGAATACGGCCATGACCTTCACGAGACGCGCCCTGCTTCAGTCCAGCGCTATCGCGGCGACCGCGGCCGCGGCCGGCTATTCCTTCCTGAAGCCGGATGCCCACGCAGCCGCGACGTTCGAAGTCACGCGCAGCGACGCCGAATGGAAAAAGCAGCTGACGCCCGCGCAGTATGACGTGTTGCGGCGCGAAGGCACTGAGCGGCCCTTCACCAGCAAATTGCTGGATGAGAAACGTGCGGGAACCTTTGCCTGCGCCGGCTGCGAGCAGGACCTGTTCTCGTCCAGGACCAAGTACGACAGCAAAACTGGCTGGCCGAGCTTCTGGGAACCCCTGGAAAAAGCCACTGGCACCGAGAAGAATTCCACGTTCGGCATAACCCGCACGTCGGTGCACTGTTCGCGCTGCGGCGGCCACCTCGGCCACGTCTTCAACGATGGCCCCAAGCCGACCGGCCTGCGCTACTGCATGAACGGCGTCGCCATGACGTTCAAGCCGGCAGCGGCATAACGGCTAGTCCGGCTTGATTCCGGCAGCGTCGATGATCTTGCCGAAGCGCGCGATACCATCGACCATCAGGTTTTGCAGATTATCCGGCGAGCCGCCGATGATCGTATAGCTGTTGTCTTCCAGCAGCGTCTTGATGTCCGGCATCGCCAGTATTTTTGCGATTTCGGTATTGAGCCGCTGAACCACCGGCGCGGGCGTCGCCTTGGGCGCTAAGAATCCGAACCACGTCAAAGGCTTCTGGAATGCCGGGATCGTTTCGCTGATCGACGAAACATTGGGCGTCCGCAAGAACCGCTGCGGCTCAAGCACCGCCAGTATCCGCGCATTGCCGGCCGTGACATGCGGCATCGCGCTGGAGAGCGCCGTGAACGCAACCGGGATGTGGCCCGCGATCAGGTCCGTCAGCGCTGGATCGATACCCTTGTAGGCGACATGAACAATGTCGGTGCCCGTCGTCTGCTTGAACAGCTCGCCGAGGAGGTGAAACACCGAACCGACGCCCGGCGTCGCGTAGGACAACTTGCCGGGGTTGGCCTTCGCGTAAGCCACCAGTTCCGCGATGTTGTTCACCGGCAGCTTCGGATTGACGACGATACAGGTGGCCGGCTCGACCGTCGCGATGACCGGCGTGAAATCCTTGACCGGATCGTAGGGGAGTTTCTTGAAGAGATGGACGGCCGTCACATGCGTGCCCGACGTGCCGACCAGCAAGGTGTAGCCATCGGGGTCTGCGCGCATCACCTGCTCGGCGGCGATGGAGCCATTCGCGCCCGGCCGGTTCTCGATGATGACCGGCTGGCCAAGCGCCTCGGAAAGTTTCGCCGCAATCGGCCGGCTGACGATGTCCGTCGGCCCCGGCGGAAAGCCGACGACAATCTTGATCGCCCGCTCCGGCCATTTCTGCGCTGCGCTGATATCAACTGACAAACAAAACGTCAGGAGACCAAGCCCAAATGCATGTATGCTTCGCATCGCTCATCCCGCCTGTTGGTTCGCGTTAATATCTTGACGACTAGGCGCCCATGACGGGCACGACATCGTCAGGCGGTGTTTTCCATTTCTTGGTCGGACGGCCTTCGGCAAAGGCGAGCAGCTCGCGTGCCAGAATCTTGCGCCACACGATGATGCCGGCGTCGGAACGGCCGAGGTATTCGTTGTCGCGATCCGCGATGCGCCCTTGCCCGGCCTGCACGGCAATATCCTGCACGCGTGCCAGCGCCGGATGGCGCACGTCGTCGTAGACGAGCTTGCCGCTCCAGATATCCTGCACGACCTGACCGATCGGCGGTGCTTCCGCGAATTTCCTGGCGAACTCCACGCGCTTGTCGTTGTATTCCTTCACCTGATCGCCGGTGACAAACACCTTGCTGGTGGCAAACCAGATGCAGTTCTCGTCATCGACTGGCGTGAAGATCAGGATGATTTCCGGCCAGCCGCCGACGCCATCCATGCCCGCGAGCGGCGGCACCAGCACACGCACCATGTTCGGCGCGTAGTGAATGGTGTGGCGGATATCGCCGGTCTTGCGCTTGCCATAGCGCATCATGCCCCAGTCGGTTTCATCGGCAGTAATGATCGGCAGATCGACGGCGATCTTGGCGTGCGAGCCGCCCGGCGCATGGGTGAAGGCCACATGGACTTCGTCCATGCTGTTCTCGAAGCACTGGAGGTAATTGCACGGTACATTCACCGCGCGGCGGATTTCGATGACCCCCTCCGCCTTCGGTTCAGGGAACGGCGGAAACGCCGGCGGCTCGCCCTCGCCGAAATACGCGAACACAAGACCCATGTGCTCGCGCGTTGGATAGGTGCCGATCCGTACCTTGCGATGAAAGCCCTCCTGTTCGGCCGGCTGCTCAGTGCATTGGCCGCCCTTCTCGAACTTCCAGCCGTGATAGACGCAGCGGATTTCGTCGCCCTCGACCCAGCCAAGGTGCATCTGCGCGCCGCGGTGCGGACAGCGGTAGTCGATCACCTGCGCTTCGCCAGACTGGCCACGGAAGATGGCGTAGTTCTCGCCCATGATACGGATGGGTTTGGCGCGCCCAGCCGGAAGCTGGTCACCATCGTGCACCGCGATCCAGAACTGCCGCATGAATGCACCGCCCGGGGTTCCCGCACGCGTCGTGTGCAGATCCACGCCATAACGGCTTGAGCTGGGTTGCGTGCGACCGCGCACATCGCTGTCGAGCAATGTCATCCGGGCCTCCCAATTTTTCCGGCGATGCATTCAAGGCATCGCGTTTCACTTTTGAGATGTTCTAGAATCTATCGCGTCAGCACAACTGCGGCAGCGCGCATGATGGTCGTCTGTTTTCGCCGCACACTTCGACGGCATATCGATATGGAGATATAAATTCTATATGATATATAGTGACTTAGCTTATTTTCCGTAACAAAGGTCGGCGCGCCGCCTGGCCTGTGATACTACCCGCCCTTGTTCCCCCGGATTTCGACATGAACCGCCTCAATACCCCGGCTGTCTGCTTCATCGGCTTCGGCGAAGCCGGTCAGGCGTTCGCCTCCGGCCTGCGCGAAGCCGGCGTGAGCCAGATGAGCGCGTGGGACATCCTGTTCCCCGAACCGGCCGGCGAAAAGCTGCGCGCCGCGGCGGGCGAGATCGGCGTGCGCATGGGAACGTCGGCGCAAGAGGCAGTTAGCGGCGCGGATATCGTGCTGGCGGCGGTGACGGCGGCTTCGAGCTTCGATGTGGCCAAGAGCGCCATACAATATCTTCGCCCGGACCAGTTTTACCTCGACATCAATTCGGTCTCGCCCGGCCGCAAACAGCAGACGGCGCAAGCCGTCAACGAATCGGTGCGTTACGTCGATGTCGCCGTGATGGCCCCGGTACATCCGGCAAGGCACAAGACGCCGGTCCTGCTCGCGGGTCCTTATGCCGAAGCCCTTGCCCCGGTGCTGCAGGCGCTCGACATGAACGTCGGCATTGCCGGCGACAAGGTCGGTTCGGCCGCCGCGATCAAGATGGTGCGCAGCGTGATGATCAAGGGCCTCGAAGCGCTTACGACCGAGTGCTTCCTGGCTGCGACGCGCGCCGGCGTCGAGCCACAGATTTTTGCCTCGCTCTCCAAGAGCTTTCCCGGCCTCGATTGGCCCGAGATGGTGGAATACAACCTCGAGCGAATGGCCAACCATGGCATTCGCCGCGCCCACGAGATGGAAGAAGTCGCCAGGACGTTGCATGAACTGGGCATCGAACCCCATATGACGTCCGGCACCATCACGCGCCAATATGAAATGGGCGAACTCGGCAAGACCGAGCCGATGCAATCATCCGTCGCGAAGGGACGTCTTGCCATGCTTGACGCCATTCCGCGTGCGGAAGAACACAAGAAGGATTAGCCGCGTAGCGGCATGCCATGACCACCATCGACAAGGATATTCTCGGCAGCCGCCTGCCGGCGGAAGGCGCGCCGAAAGTCAGTTTCGTTTCGCTCGGCTGCCCGAAGGCGCTGGTCGATAGTGAACGCATCATCACGCGGCTGCGCGCCGAAGGCTATGAACTCGCGCGCAAGCACGACGGCGCCGACCTCGTCATCGTCAACACCTGCGGGTTTCTGGATTCCGCGCAGGCGGAGTCGCTTGAGGCCATCGGCACGGCACTCGCTGAAAATGGGAAAGTCATCGTCACCGGCTGCATGGGTGCTGAACCGGAAAAGATCACCGCGAAATATCCGAACGTGCTGGCGATCACCGGCCCGCAGCAATACGAGAGCGTGCTCGATGCCGTCCACAGGGCGACGACGCGACCGCACGACCCGTTCGTCGATCTGGTGCCGCCGGAAGGCATCAAGCTGACGCCGCGCCACTATGCCTATCTGAAGATTTCCGAGGGCTGTAACAACCGCTGCACCTTCTGCATCATCCCGAAGCTGCGTGGCGATCTCGTCTCGCGCCCGGCCGCCGACGTGCTGCGCGAGGCCGAAAATCTCGTGAAGGCCGGCGTCAAGGAACTGCTGGTGATTTCGCAGGATACGTCCGCCTACGGCGTCGATGTGAAATACGCGACCAGCACATGGAAAGATAAGGAAGTCCGCGCCAAGTTCTATGACCTCGCCGATGCGCTCGGCGACCTCGGCGCGTGGGTGCGGATGCACTACGTCTATCCCTACCCGCATGTCGATGACGTCATCCCGCTGATGGCCGACGGCAAAATCCTGCCCTATCTCGACGTGCCGTTTCAGCACGCCAGCCCGACGGTCTTGAAGCGCATGCGCCGTCCGGCCGCGCAGGACAAGGCATTGGCGCGCGTGCAGCGCTGGCGCGAAATCTGTCCCGAGCTGACGATCCGCTCGACCTTCATCGTCGGCTTTCCCGGCGAGACCGATGAGGAATTTGAATTCCTGCTCGACTGGCTCGATGAAGCGCAACTCGACCGCGTCGGCTGCTTCCGCTACGAGCCGGTCGCAGGTGCGGAAAGCAACGGCATTGCCGCAGCTGTACCGCAGGAAGTCATCGAACAGCGCTGGAACCGTTTCATGGCACGCCAGCAGATCATTTCGGCGCGCCGCATCAAGCGCAAGGTCGGCACCCGCCAGCAGGTCATCATCGACGAAGTCGGTCCGACAGTTGCGAAGGGCCGCAGCAAGGCCGACGCGCCGGAGATCGACGGTTCGGTCTATGTCACCAGCCGCCGTCCTCTGCGCGTCGGCGAAATTGTCACCGCGAAGATCGAACGCGCTGACGCCTACGACCTCTACGGCACGGCGGGGTTCTAGCCGAACGCCTGCGCGTCGTAGTTCTCAATAAATCCGATCAGTGCCGCGACCGCGATGCCCATGTCGTGCGGGCTCGCGTATTCCGCAGGGTTGTGGCTGATGCCGCCCTTGCAGCGCACAAATAGCATGCCGATGGGGCACAGCTTCGCCATCGCCTGCCCGTCATGCCCCGCGCCGGAACCGAGACGCAGCGCATTGCCGCCGACGCCCGTGATCGCGCCGGCGAGCATATCCTGCAATCGCGGGTCGCACGGCGTCGTCGCAGTGTCGCGGGTCGACGTGATGGCGATCTCAAGGTTGCGGCGCGCCGCAATGGCGCCAGCCTCTGTCTCGAACCAGTCTGCGAGATCGTTGCGCACATCGTTGTCGGCGGCGCGCAGGTCGAGTGTGAAGAGCACCTGCGAGGGAATGACGTTCGACGCATTGGGCTGAACCGCAAGGTTTCCGACCGTCGCAACCAGCATGTCTTTCTGTGCGGCCGCAAATCGCTCCACGATGCCGACGATTTCCGCCGCACCCGCCAGTGCATCGCGCCGCAGGTCCATCGGCACGGTCCCCGCATGGCCTGCTACGCCACGCAACACGATGTCAAAATAGGCTTGACCGATAATGCCCGTCACGACGCCCAGCGGCTGGTCGTAAGCCTCCAGCACCGGCCCCTGTTCGATATGAACTTCAACATAGGCGCCAACTTCGTCGCGCCGATACGCCGCCGCCGGAATATCCTTGAGCTGCTTGCCATAGGCAATCAGCGCGTTTGCAAGCGATACGCCGTTGCGATCGACCTTTGTGAGTCGCGAATCCTCGAAAATCCCGGCGACGGCAACCGACGACGACAGCGTCGTCGCAAACCGCGAACCTTCCTCATCGCCGAACGCCAGCACGTCGATTCCGAACGGCAGTTTCTTCCCCGCACGCGCGAAATGCCCGGCGGCAAGAATACCGGCGACGACGCCGAAGGTGCCGTCGTACTTGCCGGCATTGATGACGGTGTCGATGTGCGAACCGATCAGCAGGCGCTTGCCGTTGCCGCCATCGAGCCGCCCGCGCACGGTGCCCAGCGCGTCTTCCGAAACGCCAAGTCCCGCATCGCGCATCCATGCCGCAACCTGATCGGCGGCCCGGCGATGTTCCGGCGTCAGATAAAGCCGCACCAGCCGGTTGGGCTCGGCGGAAATCTTGCCGAGCTGTTCGATCATCGCCTCTGCCACTTTGCCGAGCGCGTTGATGTCGGATAGGCTGGTGACGGCCATCGGTTACTTCAGCCCCGCGATCCACTGGCCGAGCTTGTTGCGCTAGTCCTGCGTCATCTGTGTCTGGTTGCCGAGCGGCATCGCCCTGTTGACGACCGCCTGGGTCTGGATCAACGCCGCAAAACGCTTGATGTCGTCGATGCTTTCCAGGGTGACGTTTTTGGGCGCTTCCTTGAAGGCTTCGTGCTTGGGCGTTTTGGCGTGGCAGGACGCGCAATGCACCTCAGAGATTTTCAGCACTTCGGAATCGCTGACCGTGCCTTTTCCGATCACCGTCGCCGGCGCGGTCAGGTAGATCGCCGCCATCACCAGGAACGCTGCGACGAATACCGTCCAGACGTAGGAGCCGAATTCGTCGCCGGCGTCGGCACGGTTGAAGAAGTGCCGCACCAGTGCGCCGATCAGGATAATCAGCGTGACGATCAGCCACGACTGCGGATGCGCCGACAGGAACGGATAGTGCGGCGACACCATCAACAACAGCACCGGCAAGGTCAGGTAATTGTTGTGGATCGAGCGTTGCTTGCCGACCTTGCCGTACTTGGCGTCCGGCGTTTCGCCGCGAATGAGCTGCGCCACCATCTTTCGCTGGTTCGGAACAATGACGGCAAACACGTTCGCGGCCATGATCGTGCCGATGAATGCGCCGACGTGGACGAGCGCTGCGCGCGGCGAGAACACATGAGTATAGAACGTCGCCGCGCCCAGGATCAGCGCGAAGACACAGAGCGCAAGCGGCAGCGTATGGTCGTTGAGCGGTGAGCGGCACAGCCCGTCGTAGATGAGCCAGCCGACCAGCAGCGACGCCATCGATATCGCCGCCGCCTGCCACGGCAGCAACGGCATCACCGTCGGCTCGATGAGATAGGACTTGGCGTTGAAGTAATACTGGATGACCAGCAGCACGAATCCGGTGAGAAACGTCAGGTAGGCTTCCCAGGTGAACCAGTGCAGCTTCTGCGGCAAGGTCGGCGGGGCGACGGTGAATTTCTCGACGTGGTAGAAGCCACCGCCGTGCACCTGCCACGACGTACCGAACACGCCGATGCTCTTGCGCTCCTTGAGGTCGAGCGAATAATCGAGCGACATGAAATAGAACGAGGTGCCGATCCAGCCGATACCCACGATCATGTGAGCCCAGCGCACCAGAAGATTGGCCCAATCGCCGAGAAAGACGTCCATTCGATAGAGAGCCTTCGCCCGGCGGCTGGAGTGACAAGAAACAGATTACGGGATCAGCACCGATGATCCGGTGGTGTTGCGGCTTTCGAGATCGGCATGTGCCTTCTGCGCATCCTTGAGCGCATACTTCTGCGTCACAGGGATTTTTACCTTGCCCGCAGCAACGACGTCGAACAGGTCGTTGGCGGTCATCAGCAGGTCCTTGCGCGTCGCGGTGTAGTTGTTGAGCGTCGGACGTGTCGCGAACAGCGAACCGTTGAACTGCAGAATATTGATGTCGAACGCTTCGACCTTGCCCGATGCCGAGCCGAAGCTCGCGAACATGCCGAGCGGACGAATGCAGTCGAGCGATTTCGGGAACGTGTCCTTACCGATGCCGTCATAGACGACGTCGCACAGCGCGCCGCCGGTGATTTCCTTGACGCGCGAAGCGAAATCCTCATCGCGATAGAGAATGGTGTGGTCGCAGCCGCTGGCCTTGGCGATCGCGGCCTTGTCCTTGGAGCCGACGGTGCCGATCACGGTCGCGCCGAGATGCTTGGCCCATTGGCTCAGGATCTGGCCAACGCCGCCGGCTGCAGCATGGACCAGAACCGTATTTCCCGGCGCGACCTTGAAAGTCCGCCGCAACAGGTATTGCGCGGTCATGCCCTTGAGCATCATGCCCGCCGCTTGCTCGTAGCTGATGGAAGACGGAATTTTCACGGCACGTTCGGCCGGCAGCAGGCGTTCCTCGGCGTAGCCGCCGAGCGCGCTGACATAGGCGACGCGGTCGCCGACCTGGATATCGCTAACGCCCTGACCTACGGCGACGACGTCGCCTGCGCCCTCGTTGCCGGAGACGAACGGCATGCCGACCGGCGAGGCATACATGCCCATGCGAAAGTAAGTATCGATGAAGTTCACGCCGCAGACGCGCTGCTTGATGCGGACCTGCCCCGGTCCGGGCGCCGCCACGTCAACCTGCTCGAAGGTCAGAACTTCCGGCCCGCCGTGCTTATGAACCCTAACTGCCGCAACCATCGCTACTCTCCCCTGAAAATGTCTGACGCATTTTTTCTTGCAACTCAGCCCCTAAAAAACACGTTCCGGTGGGCCGGCGCAAGCAGGCGCCAAGGACGTGGTCCAGGAACGTGGCCCCGTCACACCGGCTTTCGCAGCATCCCCACAGCCAAAAAATAGACAGCGATGGCACACAGCGCGGCTGTGACCCCGCCATTCGGCTTCATCCCCTGGGTGATCGCGTACAGCGCCAGAATGGCCCACCCAGCCAGAAGCGAAATCGTCAGCCCACGCAGCCTGCGCACCCGCACCGGATGCACGAACGGAAACGGCAGGAACGTCGCGACCAGCAGCACGACCACGAAGGCCGCCGCCAGCCATGGCATCGGTGGCAGCAGGATGAGGTAGAACGCCACGGCGTTCCACAACGCCGGAAACCCCCGGAAATAATTGTCGTCGGTCTTCATCTGGCGGTCGGCGAAATAAAGCGCCGCCGTCACAACGATGGCAAGGCCAGCCGGAACGGCGAGCGGTTCCGGCAACACGCCGGCGTGGCTGATGGCATAGGCCGGCACGAACACATAGGTGAGAAAATCCATCACCAGATCGAGCACATCGCCGGACCAGCGCGGCAGCAAGGTCACGACGCGCAGTTTGCGTGCCATCGGTCCGTCGATACCGTCAACCACCAGGGCAAGGCCGAGCCACAGAAACATCTCCGGCCACGCTTTCTCGATGGCGGCCAGCATCGCCAGAAAGGCGATGGCGGCGCCCGAGGCGGTGAAGATATGGACGGCGAATGCGCTTCCCTTCCCGGATTCCGGCATCAACTTCGGCTCTCTCGCCTTGCGGGTCATGACTCGCTAGAAACATAACACGAAACAAGCTGGGATAATGGCGTGCCGGATATCACTACAGATGTTGCAATCATCGGTGCAGGCCCGGCGGGTCTGACGGCGGCAATTGCGCTTGCCGCTTCCGGCGTAACCGTGACGCTGGTCGGCAAACCCACGGGCGACAACCGCACGACCGCACTGCTGGCGTCCTCTGTAACGGCGCTCGAAACCCTGAACATCTGGCCGCACTGCCGCGATCATGCGGCTCCCCTGAAAGTGATGCGGATCGTCGATGGCACGCAACGCTTGTGGCGCGCGCCAGAGACCGAGTTTGTTTCCGGCGAGATCGGCCTTGAGGCGTTCGGCTGGAACATCGCCAATCGCGATCTGGTGACGGCGCTGACCGCGCAGGTAGCGGCAACCCCGAACCTAATCCATATTGCCGACGATGCCCGCAACGTCGTAGCCCATGACGACCGCGTCACCATCGAACTCGCGAACGGCGAAAAAATCTCCGCCCGCCTGGTCGTCGGGGCTGACGGGCGGCGCTCGCTGTGCCGCACCGCTGCCGGGATCGAGACCGAGGGCTTCGACTACCCGCAGGTCGCACTGACATTCAACCTGTCACACACGCGCCCGCACAGAGACACCTCGACGGAGTTTCACACCACTCAGGGCCCCTTCACCTTGGTGCCGCTGCCGGGCCAACGTTCGAGCCTTGTCTGGGTCGTTTCGCCTGAAGAGGCTGAACGCATCGACACGCTCGACAACATGCAGCTTGCGCTGGAGATCGAACAGCGCTCGCATTCCATCCTCGGCAAGATCACCCTGGAAGAAGGCCGCGGCCGTTTCCCGCTCGCGGTAGTCACCGCGCGGCGCTTTGCGGCTGGCCGCATCGTGCTGGCCGGTGAAGCCGCACATACGCTGCCGCCCATCGGCGCGCAGGGCTTCAACCTTGGCCTACGCGATGTCGCAACCATTGCGGAACTGGTGGCGCAGGCGAAACGCGCTGGCGAAGACATTGCGGGCGCGGATGTGATCGACGCCTATGACCAGCGCCGCCGCGCCGACACATCGACCCGTAAATTTGCCATCGACCTGCTCAACCGCAGCCTGCTGACGGATTTCCTGCCCGTGCAAAGCGCACGCGGGCTTGGACTTTATCTTCTGGATCGCATCGGCCCGCTCCGCCGCGCCGTCATGCGCGAAGGCGTGGCACCGACGGCATCCTCGCCCCGCCTGATGCGCGGCGAGGCACTCTAGGATTTCCCGCCGCGCAAAGGAAATGTCTTCGGTTTGCCCGCATCATCACGAAACTGCGGGGCAATCGGCACCGGCATCGCCGGCAGCGTGCCGCCCTCACCCGTAACTTGATGCGCGAACAATCCGCGCGCGACAAAATGCGGGTCCGCCATCGCCTGTTCCAGATCGACAACAATGGTGACGCAGCAGTCGGCGGCGGCGAACACCGGGTGCCATTCAGCTGAGGTCTTGCCAGCGATAATCGCTGAAACCGCTGCGCGTGTCGCCGCAGGATTGATGCTGTCATTGGCGAGTGCATCGCCCAAACCAATCGCCGCGCAGAACGCGCGCCAGAATTTCTGCTCCAGCGCCGCGCAGGCGACGAGTCTGCCATCACGCGCCCTGTAAAGCTGATAGCGCGGCGAGCCACCCGCCAGTAGCCCTTCGCCGCTGCCGGGAAACGCCTTGGCGTGGCCTGACGCCATCGCGTGCCAGGTGAAGGTGAACATGGCGTCGGTCATTGCAATGTCGAGGTGACAGCCCTCGCAGTTCATATCGCGCTTCCGCAGCGCCAGCAGGATGTTCATCACAGCGGGAAAGCTGCCGCCGCCGATGTCCGCGATCAATGCAGGCGGCACCACCGGCGGATCGCCGCCCGGCGCCAGCGCGAGCAAGCCCGTGTGGCCGATATAATTGCGATCGTGGCCGGCCTCCTGCGCGCGCGGGCCGCTCTGGCCGTATCCGGTGATCGAGCAATAGATCGCGCGCGGATTGATCGCGCGCACCGCGTCATAGCCAAGCCCGAGCCGCGCCATCACGCCGGGACGGAATTGCTCGACCAATATGTCAGCGCCGGCGATCAGCCTAAGCGCTTCCGCGCGACCAGCATCGGATTTAAGATCAATCGTCAGTCCGGCCTTGCCGCGATTGAGCATCGCGAACGCGGCACTGTCGTTGCCGAACAGCGGCGGATAGAACCGCATCGACTCGCCTTCCGGCGGCTCGATCTTGACGACCTCCGCGCCGGCTTCCGCCAGCATCAAGGTCGCCAGCGGCCCCGGCAGCAAGGTCGTAAAGTCGAGAACCCTGATGCCCGCAAGCGGCTGGGTCATGGCATTCCACCCCGATGATCGTTGCCGGGATTAGAACACGCCTGCCATCGAATGAAACAGCCTATTGAAACAGGTTGAGCGGCAGCCGCCCGCTCTGCACCAGCCACATCACCGTTATCAGTGTCAGTACCGACGACGCCGTGCTGAACAGCACCGTGCTGGAAGCCTGCGTGACCCAGGTATCGTACTGGCGCGCCATGATAAAAACATTGAGCGCGGTCGGCAGCGCCGCCAGCAACACGGCCGTGGACAGCCAGACCGGCGAGATATTGCCGATCAGCGACAGCACGATCAGCACGATGGCCGGATGCACCACCAGCTTGATGAGGATTGCCGGCGGCACTTCCCACGGCATTTTTTCGACGGGCCTGAGTGCAACGGTGACACCGAGCGCGAACAGTGCGCATGGCGCGGCGGCGTTCTGCAGGAACTGTATCAGCCGGTCGAGTGCGACCGGCGCCTTGAAATGCAATGCCGCCGACAGAATGCCGAGCGCGGACGCGATCAGGAACGGGTGAAACACGATTTGCTTGACGATCTGGAATGCCGTCGCAGCGAAGCTGCGCTTCTCGGTACCAGCCACCGCCATCAGCATCGGCACCAGAATAAACGCCAGCATGGAATCGAAACACACAATAAGTGCGACCGGCGCGGCCGCATCGGGACCCAGCGTGGACACCGCAAGTCCCGGCCCCATGTAGCCAACATTGCCGTAGGCGCCTGCGATGCCGACGATGGAGGCTTCCGCGATATTGCCATGGCGGATCGCCAACCCGACCACGAACGCAATGGCGAATACGATGGCGGTCGAGAGCGTCGTGCCGATCACGAATCGCGGATTGCCGAGTTGCTCGATCGGGGTTTCCGCCAGCACGCGATAGAACAGGCACGGCAGCGAGATGTAGATCAGAAAGAAATTCATCCACGCCATGCCGATGTCCGGCAGTTCGTTGAACTTGCCGGCTGCATAACCGATGGCGATCAGTCCGAAGAACGGCAGCGCGAGGTTAAGAACGTCGATCATCGAAATGTTCTTGCGGCAAGGCGCGATTCTATTCCACCGGAGCGGCACACCGTTTCCGTGCTGCCCACCGGAAATATTCCACCGCGACTTATTAGAATTGCCCGCGAAATAGCATTTAGCCACGAAAACATGCGTCCAGCGGGCGTAAAATCACCTTCCGGTGATTTGAGGCTGCTGCGGATTATGGGCTATACTCACCGCGCAATGAACAAAATGCGCGAAGCCAAGTATCAAATCGGTCAGGTCGTGAAACACCGCGTTTTCCCGTTCCGGGGCGTGGTGTTCGACATCGACCCGACATTCAGCAACACCGACGAATGGTACGATTCGATTCCGGCCGAGGTGCGTCCGAGCAAGGACCAGCCGTTCTATCACCTCTACGCCGAGAATTCGGAATCGCAGTACGTCGCCTATGTGTCGGAGCAGAACCTGCTGCCGGACCCGTCGGGCGATCCCGTGCAGCACCCGCAAGTGTCGGAAGTGTTCAAGCGCGACGACCGCGGCCAGTACCGGCTGCGCGCCAACAACATGCACTAGCAGGATGTTGAAAAAGGGTCTTCCCTTGGGCCCGCTAGCGTGATTCCGTCTTGTTAACGCAGGACGGAGGTGAGCGATGCGCGGGATGGATGAGAGATCGGGGTCGCTGTTTTCATACGTCGATTTTGAAGGGCGGATTCCGCAT
>CANJBX010000080.1 GCA_947472885.1 Hyphomicrobiaceae bacterium | reverse complement strand
TCGCATGGCTTGGCAGATGCCGCAGGCTCGCCAAGGACTGGGAGTGCCTGAATGGAAAAGCGCTCGCGTTCTTGCGTCTCGCCTCGATCCGACTCATGGTGAGAAAGCTAAGCAATCCTGCTTGAACTTTCCGAACAGACTCTCAGGCGCATCGCGCTGTTTCTGCTGATCCTGCCGGCGCTTGAAGTTGCGGTTTTCGTCGCCGTGGCGGTCGCCATCGGTTTCTGGAAGGCGACGCTTTTGAGCATCGCGACCTCGGTTGCCGGGGCGATCCTGCTCAAGCTGGCGGGCCAGCCCCGCCTCCGCCAGTTCCAAAGCTCGCTGGCCGGCGGAGGCGCGCGTCCGGAGGCGCTCCAGGGCACCGAGCTGTTCACCGTGGTCGCCGGGCTTCTCCTGCTGATACCCGGATTTTTGTCCGATCTGCTGGCGCTTCTCCTGCTCATCCCGGCGGTGCGGCGGCGGTTTGGCGTCATGGCGGCCAGCTACGTTCGCACCCAGGCAACCCCGTCAGAACCCGGCGTCATCGATCTGGAGCCCGGCGAATGGCGCGACGAACCGCAGGATTCGCTCACCCGCCGCCCGCCCGGCAATCCCCGGCAACCATAATCATTCCAAACCGGGCCGATCCGGGCGCAATCCTTGTCGGGTGCGGGTGCCTGTGTTAGCCACGCACAACTTTTTGCAGGCCCATTTCGAAGGGTCTGGTGTTCTTTAAGGAGCCACGATGGCCACGACCAACGGCGACGCAACCAACGGCGGCCAGCCGCCAGCAGATGCATCCACGGTGCAATTCGGCGTGCTTGCGCAATACATCAAGGATTTCTCGTTCGAGAACCCGGGCGCGCCGCAATCGCTGGCGCCGCAGACCACGCAGCCGCAGATCAGCATCCAGATCAACGTGACGCCCAAGCAGCTTTCCAACACCGACTTCGAAGTCGAGTTGAAGATCGAGGGCAACGCCAAGACTACCACCAGCGTCCTGTTCAGCTTTGAACTCGCCTATTGCGGCGTGTTCCGCCTGCAGAACGTCGCGCAGGAAAATGTCGGACCACTGGTGATGATCGAGTGCCCGCGTCTGCTGTTCCCGTTCGCACGCGAACTGGTCGCCCGCGCGGTGACGTCCGGCGGCTTCCCGCCGCTGATGGTCGATCCGGTGGATTTCGGTGCGCTGTATCAGCAGAAGATGGCCGAGTTCGCCGCGCAGCAGCCCCCGCCGGCAACGGCGTAATAGCGAAATTCAGTTTTCGTATCATTTCGCGTCAGCCTGCGGCGCTTCCGCTGCCGGTTCGACGTAATCGTTCCAGATCGCGGCAACACCGAACGTTGCGATGAACGCACGATGCGCTTCGCGTTCGGCGTCTGAAACGCGCAGCGTCAATGGCGCAGTCCTGCCGCGCACGGCTGAGCGCCGTCCACTCGCCGCCGACGCGCCGGATTGCGCCAGCACCAGCGATGCCTGCCGCGCACCGATCAGCTCAAGATAAACTTCCGCCAGCAGTTCCGCATCGAGCAGCGCGCCGTGCTTGGTGCGGCGCGAGTTATCGACGCCAAAGCGTGCGCAGAGATCGTCGAGCCGGTTCGACGTGCCGGGAAATTTCCGCCGCGCCAGCACCAGTGTATCGACGACGCGCTCGCGCACCAGCGCGGTCTTGCCCGCGCGCGTCAGTTCCGCATTGACGAAGCCCAGATCGAACGAGGCGTTGTGCGCGATCAGCGGTGCGTCACCGATGAATGCAACGAAATCATCCGCCACTTCGGCGAACTTGCGGTGCGTCTGCAGGAATTCCGCCGACAGGCCATGCACGTTGAAGGCTTCCGCCGGCATGTCGCGTTCGGGATTGACGTAGGTGTGAAACGTCTGGCCGGACGGAATCCGGTTAATCAGTTCGATACAGCCGATCTCGACCAGCCGGTCGCCCTTGAGCGGATCGAGGCCGGTGGTCTCCGTATCGCATACGATCTCGCGCAGTGCCGCTTCGCGCATCGTGGCCATCGGTCTTTGCCTTACTCTTTTCGCCGCGTCGGCAGCTTTGCCGCCTGCGCCAGAATCGAACGAACCTGGGCGCGGGCGGAATCGAAGCCTTGCGACGTATCCACCAGAAAATCAGCCCGTGCGCGCTTTTGCGCGTCCGGCATCTGCTTTTCAAGCAGCGCCAGGAACTTTTCCAGTGTCATGCCATCGCGCTCAAGCAGCCGCGCCTGCTGCATTTCCGGCGGCGCGGTCGCGACCACCACCGCATCGACGCGCCGGTCGCCGCCGGTTTCGAGCAGCAACGGTACATCGAGAACGACGATGGCTTCACCTGCTGTTTGCGCTTTCGCCAGAAAATCCTGCTCCACCTTGCGGTAAAGCGGATGAACGATGGCTTCGAGCCGCTTCAGCGCCGGCGCATTCCCGATGACAGCCTTGCCGAGCCGCTCGCGGTCAACCTTGCCGCCAGTGGCGGTGCCCGGAAACGCCGCCTCGATCAATGAAACAGCTTCGCCCTCATAGAGCGTGTGGACGGCCGTATCGGCATCGAGTACCGGCACGCCCGCCTCCGCAAAAAATTTCGCGGTGGTGGATTTCCCCATGCCGATCGAGCCTGTCAGTCCCAGTACCAGCATTGCGTTATCCGTCAGCTCGCGAGCCGCCCCTCGCGCCGCAGGAAGGCAAGCAGCGCAAACAGCGGCATGCCCAGAATCGTGAAGTGATCGCCCTCGATCTTCTCGAACAACTGGATGCCGAGTTTTTCGAGCTGATAGCCGCCGACCGTCGAGAGCACGTCGTTGCCTGCCGCATCGAGATAGGCGTCGATGAAACGGTCGGAGAGGCTGCGCATGGTCAACCGCGCGGTATCCACATGACTGAAAACGACGCGGCCATCGCTCGAGACCGCGACCGCTGAATGCAGCTCATGGGTCCGTCCCGCAAACGCGCGCAGCTGTTCGCGCGCGGCACCACGATCTTTTGGTTTGGAAAAGCGGCAGTTGCCCAGCGCCAGCGTCTGATCGGCGCCAACAACAAAGCGGCCAATATAGTTGCCGCCGATGATCCGTGCCTTCTCGCGCGCCAGCAGGGTTGCAGCTTCAGCCGGCGCGAGCGTTCCCGCGCGCTCTTCCACCGCGCGTTCGTCAATGTCCGCAGCCACGGACTCGATAGGAATGCCCGCTGCCGTCAGCATGGCGCGGCGCGCGGCGGAGCGCGACGCAAGCACCAGCGGCTGAGGATCGAGCCAGAGCGACATATCAATCTGCCGGTTGCCGCCGCCGGTCGGCGAGCAGGGTCATGATGGCGGCGGCGGTTTCTTCAATCGAGCGGCGCGTCACGTCGATAATCGGCCAGTTGTTTTTCGCAGCAAGCCGCCGCGAGAACGCGATTTCTTCCGCAACGGCCTGACGGTCAATATATTGATCGTCGTCGCGGTGCGCGTTCAATCCCAGCAAGCGGTTCTGGCGAATCTGCACAATACGTTCGGGGCTGGCGTAGAGACTGACCACCAGCGGTTTCACAAGATGCTCAAGATCGGCCGGCATCGGCACATTCGGGACCAGCGGATAATTCGCGGTCTTCACGCCACGGTTGGCGAGATAGATCGACGTCGGCGTCTTGGAGGTACGTGACACCCCGACCAGCACGACCTCCGCGCTTTCGAATTCCTCGGTGAGCTGCCCATCGTCATGCATCATTGTGTAGTTCAGCGCGTCGATGCGCTTGAAATACTCGGCGTTGAGAATGTGCTGCGCGCCGACCTTGTGGGTCGTCTCAGTACCCAGATACGCCTGGAACACCCGCAGGACCGGCCCCAGAATCGACCGGCACGGCACGCCGAGTTCCTCGCACTTCTTTTCCAGCCGCCCAACCAGCGCCTCGTCCAGCAGAGTATAGAGAACGATGCCCGGCTCGGTTTCGATCTCCTCCAGCACACGATCGAGCTGCTTGCTGGTCCGCACCGCCGGAAATACATGTTCGACCGGGTGCACGTTGGCGTATTGCGCCGCCGCCGCCCGCGCCACCGTAATCAGGGTTTCGCCCGTCGAGTCTGAAATCAGGTGGAGATGGAAAAAACTGACGTTTTTCTGGGGCATCTGGGGGCTGTGGAAAGCTGTGTATAGCGGGGGAGAAGGCCACGCCGTTAACCCGATGGCAAGCAGGGGCGTGACCGGCCCGTCCGCCGGTTCATATCATAACAAGCGGGGACATTTTCCGGCAGGCTGTTTGAGTGAGCCTGAAAACAATGTGATCAACCATGTATGGATGCGAACGTGGAGCGGAATCTTCACGCGATCATAATGCGATAGCGGGGGAGAAAATTTTGCTGCCAGATTTCAGGTGAGTGGGATATGCGCTGAATAACCAGTTGATTGCATGTGGACAGCGAGTCATGAGTCAAACGCACCGTCTAACTATAAAAACAATCTAGATTCTCTCTTTATTAAGATAAGCAAGCGCGATGGAAATTGTCTCGACGAAGCCATTTCTCAAGGTTCTCGAAGGTCAGCGCCAAACCGTTCCTCCTGTATGGATGATGCGGCAGGCTGGCCGCTATCTTCCTGAATATCGCAAGCTGCGCGCTGAAGCCGGAAGTTTTCTCAAGCTCTGCCTGACACCAAAGTATGCGAGCGAAGTAACCTTGCAACCCCTGCGAAGGTTTCCATTCGACGCCGCAATTATTTTCTCGGATATTCTCATCGTTCCCTATGCGCTGGGACAGGTGCTGTCTTTCGTTGAAGGTGAAGGCCCGAAGCTCAGCCCCACAATCAACGAGGGAAATCTGAATATTCTTCGCGGTGAACTCAACGCTGCGATCATCGAACCTGTTTATGAAACCATCCGCCTGACCAAACAGGATTTGCCGCCGGGCGTGACTTTGCTGGGTTTCTGTGGTGCGCCGTGGACGGTTGCGACCTACATTATCGCTGGTGAAGGCACATCGGACCAGGCGCCAGCGCGTTCTTTTGCGTACCGGCATCCTGAAGTCTTCCAGCAATTGATGGACAAACTGGTCGATGCCTCGATTGAATATCTCGCCGGGCAATTCGCTGCTGGTGTCGATGCCGTGCAATTGTTCGACACCTGGGCGGGTGTGCTGCCGCCTGCAGAATTCGAACGCTGGTGCGTCGCGCCTGCTGCAAGAATCGTTACCGGCCTGCGCGCCAAGGTGCCGAACGCAAAAGTCATCGGCTTTCCGCGCGGTGCCGGCATGAACCTGAAAAACTATATCGAGAAGGTTCCGGTCAATGCGGTCAGCCTCGACTGGATGATTGGTCTCGACTACGCACGCGCTGAAATCCAGTCACGCCTTCCGGTACAGGGCAATCTCGATCCGCTGGCGTTACGCGCCGGTGGCGCGGCGCTGGACCGCCACGTCGATGCGATTTTGCAATCGCTCGCCGGCGGGCCTTTCATTTTCAATCTTGGCCACGGTATTCTGCCTGACACGCCCATCGCGCATGTCGAGCAGATGCTGGCGCGCATTCACGGCCGAAGCTGAACAGCCAACGAAACGACGGACTGGAATCCCCGCCATGAGCAAATGGATCGACTACGAGTGGATCAAGGCGCTGCACATCATTTCGGTCATCGCCTGGATGGCCGGCATGCTCTATCTGCCGCGCCTCATGGTCTATCATTGCGATGCCGAGATCGGCTCCAAGCAGTCCGAAACCTTCAAGCTGATGGAGAGCCGCCTGCTGCGGCTCATCATCAATCCGGCGATGATCGGCGTCTGGGTGTTGGGCCTCTACATGGCCTGGGAAGCGCCCTGGTACGACGAGCTGTGGCTCCAGCTGAAGTTCGGTCTGGTCGTGCTGATGTCCGGCCTGCATGGTTTCCTGTCGGAACGGGTCAGGGACTTTGCCGCCGACCGGAATACCCGCAGCGCGAAATTCTACAGGATTATCAATGAGGTTCCGGCAGTCCTCATTGTTCTGATCGTGATTCTGGTGGTCATCAAGCCGTTCCGTTAAGCCTCGGTTTTCTTCTCGATGGGTTTCCCGCAGTGAAAATGGCGGAACCCTTGCGCGGATCATCGTCTTTCCATATTCTAGCTGTCTCTCCCGAACGCAGGCAGATGCACTGAAAGTCGGTTCCACTCAGGGACACGTCGCATCGGGCCAAGGACTTTAGCCCTCCCGGCTTCCGCTTCAGCTTTTCAAAGCCACAGCACCCAGCCCCAGACCTGCACCCCTCCCCCTTATTGTTTGGCCTCCCCGGCCACAAATGCACCCATAGGACACCACCCGCATGCGGGAAATGAATCTCCAGGATCTCAAGGCCAAGACCCCCGTTGAATTGCTTGCGTTCGCGGAGGAACACGAAGTCGAGAACGCCTCGACCATGCGCAAGCAAGAGTTGATGTTCGCCATCCTCAAGCAGCTTGCCGCCAAGGAAATCGAGATCATCGGCGAAGGCGTCGTCGAAGTCCTTACCGACGGATTCGGCTTCCTGCGCTCACCGGAAGCGAACTACCTGCCCGGCCCCGACGACATCTATGTCTCGCCCTCGCAGATCCGCCGTTTTGGCCTGCGCACCGGCGACACCGTCGAAGGCCAGATCCGCTCGCCCAAGGAAGGCGAACGTTACTTCGCGCTCATCAAGGTCTCGACGATCAATTTCGAGGACCCCGAGAAGGCCCGTCACACAGTCAACTTCGACAACCTCACACCGCTCTATCCCGACGAGCGGCTCAAGATGGAACACGACGACCCGACCCGGAAGGATCTGTCGGCGCGCGTCATCGACATCGTGGCGCCGATCGGCAAGGGCCAGCGCGCGCTCATCGTGTCGCCGCCGCGAACGGGTAAAACCGTGCTGTTGCAGAACATCGCGCACTCGATTGCCGCCAACCACCCGGAATGCTTCCTGATCGTGCTGCTGATCGACGAGCGCCCGGAAGAAGTCACCGACATGCAGCGTTCGGTGAAGGGCGAGGTGGTTTCCTCGACTTTCGACGAACCGGCATCGCGTCACGTTGCCGTCGCCGAAATGGTGATCGAAAAGGCCAAGCGCCTGGTCGAACACGGCCGTGACGTGGTGATCCTGCTCGATTCGATCACCCGCCTGGGCCGCGCCTACAACACCGTTGTTCCGTCATCGGGCAAGGTGCTGACCGGCGGTGTCGATGCCAATGCGCTGCAGCGCCCCAAGCGCTTCTTTGGCGCCGCGCGTAACATCGAAGAGGGCGGCTCGCTGACCATCATCGCGACCGCGCTGATCGACACCGGCTCGCGCATGGACGAAGTGATCTTCGAAGAGTTCAAGGGCACCGGCAACTCCGAACTCATCCTGGATCGCAAGGTCGCCGACAAGCGCACCTTCCCGGCCATCGACATCACGCGTTCCGGCACGCGTAAGGAAGAGCTGCTCACGCCGGCGGACGTCCTCAAGAAGATGTACGTCCTGCGCCGCATCCTTAACCCGATGGGAACGATGGACGCCATCGACTTCCTGCTCGACAAGCTGCGCAACACCAAGAGCAACGGCGAGTTCTTCGATTCGATGAATACCTAAAGTTCATTTCACCGCGCGATCCGGCAATGGCGCCGGGTCGCGCGGAAATTTGATTGGGGGCTTTCATGTCGGATGAGAAAAGCAAACCCGGCGCCGTCGCGCCGCGGCAACCCAAGCTCCGCTATCAGGATCGCCCCGACGTCAACGAGACGTTCGCCGACTCGATCCGCTCCTGCATTTTCTGACGGCCAGGTGGTGCGGATTGAATTCACCGTCGCGCGCTTCGACGATCCCGGCGCGCTCGGCGTTCTGGAAGGCCGGCAGGTTCCGGTGTCGCGCATGGTGCTGAGCCGCACCGCGGTTGCCTACCTGTTCAATCGCCTCGGGCAACTGAACAACGCAGCGAAGCCGCCGGTGAGCAACGAGCCGGGCATGACCGCTGCTGCGGCATCGACGCAAGTGAAGAACTAGCGATAACCCTTGCTTTCCGTCATTGCTTCGCTTTCACTCGCAGTGACAGCGGGTGGGCATTGCGCATGGTTACCAAATCCCCAACACCGCACCCCCAAGTTTATGCGTGCGTGTTGGTGCGGCTTAAAGAGTTCATCCACTATCCTCTCCTGCAATAACGCTTCGGCTGGGCGCCCATTGCGGAGAAGTTTCATGAAGGACCGGCGGCGGAATATAAGGTCAGAGAGCGGACGCGCGGCGAGCGTGCGCATCAGCGCGGGCTTTGCGACCCGGCAATGCAAGATCGAAAACGAATGGGATGACGGCGTTTGCCTCAAGCTCGATTCGCCGCAATTTCTGGAAGAACAATTCCTGCTGCTGCCGTCCGGCAAGGGCGGACCCGCCCGCGCCTGCCGCGTCAAATGGCGCCGGCGCGCGCACGTCGGCGCGGTGTTCGTCTGCACGCGCTAGTCTGCGCAATCACGCCGCGGTTGCAGGCCGCATTGCCTTGATGGCTTCAACCAGCGCCGCCGCGTCATTGACCGGCAGCGAGCAACGCTCGCCGACACACACAAACGCCGCAGCCTGACCCGCGCTCGCCGCGATCTTGTCGCGCGCGGGATGTGACGGCGGCAAGGCGTCGGCGGATTTCACGCGCAGCACGATGCGATCCACGAACGGCAGCCTGCGCGCCGCGGCCGCGAGCGCGTCAGCTGCGGCGCCCTCCCCGGTCACGACGATTTCTGCTGCGCGCAGCCGCAGGTCGAGCGCGCTCAGCGGCGAGACATGCACGAACAGGTTTTCTGCGGCCAGCGGCAGCAGCCCGTCCATCATCAGGTCGAACTTCATGCGCCAGGCGTCGTTGCCCGACAGCACGGCGAGCCGCACGAGGTTCTGCGCGATCAGCGCATTCGGATTGGGGATCGCCTCGTCGAGAGTCGATTGCGGACGAATGACCAGCCCTTCGGCATCGTTGGCGGTGAGGAAATAGCGTTTCGTCTCCGCATTGAAGTAATGCGCGTCGAGGGATTTCTGCCACGTCAGTGCATCGTCGAGATAACGCGGCTCATCTGTCGCCTCGCCTAGCGCCAGCGCGGCACGGATCATGGCGGCATAGTCCGACGCCATGCCCGGCATCACGAGTTGTCCCGCGCGCCACGAATGCCCGAGCCGCTCGCCGCGCGTCATGTTGTTTGCAATCGCGCCATAGGCGCGCTGCGCCTGCACAATCCACGCGGGCTCGCCAAACAGCGTGCCGGCATTGACCAGTGCCGCGATCATCAATCCGTTCCAGTCGGCCAGCACCTTGTCGTCAAGGCCGGGGCGGACCCGCTTCTCCCGCTCGTCCAGCAGTTTTGGGCGCAACGCGGCTAGTCGCGCTTCATCATCGGTATTGCGCAGCCGGTCCTTGAGCCGGTTGAGAATGGTGTGGCCTTCGAAATTGCCGCCCGCCGTCACGTCATAGTGGTTGGCGAAAAACGCGGCGTCTTCCGTGCCCAAAATCTTTTCAATCTCGGCCAGCGACCAGACGTAGAACTTGCCCTCCTCGCCTTCCGAGTCCGCATCCAGCGAAGCTGCGAACGCGCCGTCCGCCGTCGCCATTTCGCGCGCAAGCCAGCCGGCGGTTTCGCGCGCGCGGGTGCGGAACAGCTCGTTGCCGCTGCGCGCCCACGCCAGCGCCAGCATTTCCAGAAGCTGCGCATTGTCGTAGAGCATCTTCTCGAAATGCGGGACCAGCCATCTGTCATCGACCGAATAGCGCGAGTAGCCGCCGGCGAGATGGTCGTAGATGCCGCCCTCGGAAATGCGGTTGAGCGTGCGCTCGACGATGTCGAAGAAGCGCGGGTCGTTGCGGCGCAGCCCTGCGCGCCACAGGTTTTCCAGCATCAGCGATTGCGGAAACTTCGGTGCGCCGCGAATGCCGCCGTTCTGCGGGTCCATCATGCGCGCCAGCGAAGCCGCGGCCTGATCGAGTTCTGCGGGGCCGATGACGACCTTGTTGGCCGGTCGTGAAACTTCGGAGAGCTTTTCCATCAGCGAATTGCGGCTGCGCGTGATGCGATCCGGGTCTTCCTTGAACAGCCGCGAGAGTTCGCGCAGCACGTCGGGAAATGCCGGACGGCCATAGCGTGACTCAGGCGGAAAATACGTGCCGCCCCACACCGGCTCGCCGTCGGGCGTGAGGAACATCGTCAGCGGCCAGCCGCCCTGCTCGCCCAGGTGATGCAGCGCGCTCATGTAGATCTGGTCGATGTCGGGGCGTTCTTCGCGATCGACCTTGATGTTGACGAACAGCGCGTTCATCACGCCCGCGATGGCGTCGTTCTCGAAGCTCTCGTGCGCCATTACATGGCACCAGTGACAGGCGGCGTAGCCGACCGACAGCAGGATCGGGCGTTTGCTGCGCCTGGCTTCCGCCAGCGCTTCCGGTCCCCACGGCCACCAGTCCACCGGATTGTGCTTGTGCTGAAGGAGATACGGCGAGGTCTCGCGCGCCAGCCGGTTTTCGCGGGACGCATTCGGTGCTGCACTCATGGCGGTTCCGTTCGGGCGCTGAAAATCTGCGGCCCGTTATATCCGGGTTCGCGGCGCCAATCCGGAATTCCGGTCATCGCAAAAACGAATGCGGCGCGGCCCGGGTGGCGCGCGCCGCAAAACTTGCGATGGCGATGGTGGTGTTACGAGCCGAAGCGGAACGCCGTCGTTGCAGTCCCTGCGCCCGGTACGACTGCGCGGCGCACGATGCGCTTTTCGACCACGAAGGTACGCGCCGAACCCGGATCGCGTGCGGTGCCTGCCGTCTGCCGCAGGTCGGTGTGGCTCGACTTCATGACTTCCGGGCGGACTTCTTCCGGGGTCATGCCCATCAGCTCCGCTGCGATCTCGATCTGGCTCTTGATGTCGTCGGTGATGCCCTTGGCGGCAAAAACCGCTTCCTGAAGGGTCGGCAGGGCCTGCTTGACGCGGCGCGGACCGTACTTCGTATTCCAGACCTTCTGTTCCGAAGTCTTTGACTTGGAACGCTTTTCGGCTGCAACGCTGGTCATTTCCGCCCCGCTTATCCAGTATCTAGGATTCTTATGACCTCTATATAGGCTTTGTGGCATTCTGGTGCACTGCACAAATTATCGTTGCAGTGCAAGACAGGCATGCGCTGGTGGTATGGGAAGCCGCCGGCGCGTCTGGTGGCGCTAATGCGGCACCTTCGATGGATTCCGCTTTTCCATGACGAGGAGAGAGTGTGGTTGTCGCAGTTAACGATGATGCAGGTGCTAGCCAATCCTTCCATAGCCTCACTGCACCAAACTCATTGTCTCAATCGCTTTTGAATTTTTCTCACGCGGCGTAACTTGCGCGCCGATGTCTCCACCTCGCTCCACTATCTTTGCGCTGTCGTCCGGCCGTCCGCCGGTGGCGATTGCCGTCGTGCGCATTTCAGGCCCGCGCGCCGGCGAGGCGTTACGCGCCTTCACCGGCCGCCTGCCCGAACCGCGCAAGGCGATGCTGGCGCGGCTGCGCGATCCGCAATCGCAGGAGATCATCGACGAAGCGCTGGCGCTGTGGTTTCCCGGACCCAACAGCGAGATCGGCGAAGACACGGTTGAACTTCAGCTGCATGGCGGCCGCGCCATCATCAGCGCCGTGTTCGCTGCGCTTTCCCGCATGGCGGATTTTCGCATGGCCGAGCCGGGCGAGTTCACACGCCGCGCGTTCGAGAATGGCAAGCTCGATCTCACGCGCGTCGAGGGGCTTGCCGATCTCATCGCCGCCGACAGCGACGCCCAGCGGCGTCAGGCGTTGCGGCATCTTCAGGGATTGCTCGGCGACAAGGCCGAAGCCTGGCGGAAAAGCCTGATCGCGGCGCTGGCTTTGGTCGAGGCGCAGATCGATTTCCCGGACGAGGGCGACGTGCCGCAGGATCTGACCGGGCCGGCGCTCGCGACTGTCTGCAAGCTGCGCGATGAAATCGCCGAGGCGCTGGGGCAGGGCGACCGCGGCGAGCGGCTGCGTGACGGGATGGTGGTCGCCATCGCCGGTCCGCCGAACGCGGGGAAGTCCAGCCTGCTCAATCGCCTTGCCCGGCGGGAGGCCGCGATTGTCTCGCCGTTCGCCGGAACGACGCGTGACGTGATCGAGGTCCATCTCGACCTTGGCGGTTATCCGGTCGTGCTGCTGGATACCGCCGGGATTCGCGCAAGCGACGATCCTGTGGAGCAGGAGGGTATTCGCCGTGCCGAGGCGCGCGCCGCATCGGCGGATCTGGTATTGTGGGTTGTCGATACCGGGAATGAAGCTGCGAACGGAAATACGGTTTCTTGGATTCCCGGCGTGAATTCGGCCGCTGCTTCTGGTGCCTCGCGCTGGATCGTCCAAAACAAGGCTGATCTCGCTGCAAGTAGTATAAATAATAATCCAGAATCTAAATCATCTAAATATGATTATAATCTTGTTAACCTCTCCGCCAAGACGGGTGAGGGGATACCGGAGCTGGTGAACCAGCTTACGCATTTCGCAGCCGACTTCTTTGGATCGACCGAAACGGCGCTCATTACCCGTGGCCGGCAACGCGCCGACCTCGCCGATACCAGGGCCGCGCTTGACCGCGCCCTGGCCGACACGCTTCAGGGCGAGGATGATCTGATCGCCGAGGAATTGCGGCTCGCGGCACGGTCTTTGGGCCGGCTGACGGGCCGGGTCGATGTCGAGGACGTGCTGGACGTCATTTTCCGGGATTTCTGCATCGGGAAGTAGCCGGGTGTGGTTTTTGGCCAATTGTTTCACGTGAAACATTTGGGTCAGCCCCGCTTCACTGTTTCACGTGAAACATTTGGTTTTCTTTGACCCGGCGTGCGGTGGGGGCTAGAACCTCGACATTCGGGAATTTTGGGTCATGGAATCGCGCTTCGACGTCATTGTTATTGGTGGCGGCCATGCCGGCTGTGAAGCTGCGGCGGCTTCTGCGCGCATGGGCGCCAGAACCGCGCTTGTGACGCACCGTTTCTCGACCGTGGGCGCGATGTCTTGCAATCCGGCCATCGGTGGTCTTGGAAAAGGCCATCTGGTCCGGGAAATCGATGCGCTGGATGGCCTCATGGGCCGGGTCGCCGATCAGGGCGGCATCCAGTTCCGGGTTTTGAATCGCCGCAAGGGTCCGGCGGTGCGCGGACCCCGGGCGCAGGCGGACCGCGCGCTTTATTCCGCCGCCATGCAGCGCGCAGTGCTTGCGACGGCCGGATTAGCAGTCGTCGAAGGCGAAGCCGACGATATTCTGACGCTGCATGGCCGGATTAGCGGAATAAGAATGGCGGATGGCCGGGAGTTCGGCTGTGGCGCGGTGGTTTTGACCACCGGAACGTTCCTCCGCGGCCTCATCCATATTGGCGAAACCCAGATTCCGGCCGGCCGCGTCGGCGAAGCACCGGCCATGGGGCTTTCCAGGTCGCTTGAGCGGTTCGGATTTGCGCTTGGCCGGCTCAAGACCGGCACCCCGCCGCGGCTGGATGGCCGGACCATCGACTGGAAGGCGCTGCAAATGCAGCCCGGCGACGATCCGGCGGAGCCGTTTTCGGTTCTGACCGACAGGATCGAAACCCCGCAAATCGAATGTGGAATCACCCGGACGACCGAGAAGACCCATCAGATCATCCGCGACAACGTCCACCGTTCGCCGATGTATTCCGGCCAGATCCAGAGCCGAGGGCCGCGTTACTGCCCGTCCATCGAAGACAAGATCGTCCGCTTCGGCGAACGCGACGGCCACCAGATTTTCCTGGAGCCGGAAGGGCTTGAGGATCACACGGTCTATCCGAACGGGATTTCGACCTCGCTACCGGAAGAAGTCCAGCGCGCGGTGGTCGCGAGCATTCCCGGCCTTGAAAACACGACGATTATCCGGCCCGGCTACGCCATCGAATACGACCACGTCGATCCGCGCGAATTGAAGCCGACGCTGGAAGCCAAGAAGGTCTTTGGTCTCTACCTGGCCGGCCAGATCAACGGCACGACCGGCTATGAAGAGGCTGCGGCACAGGGACTTCTCGCCGGCCTGAATGCGGCATCGAAAGCCGGGCAGGGCGAGGAAATCGTCCTCGACCGGGCCCAGGGCTATATCGGCGTCATGATCGACGATCTGGTGACGCGCGGCGTCACCGAGCCATATCGGATGTTCACGTCTCGCGCCGAATATCGCCTGACATTGCGGGCCGATAACGCCGATCAGCGGCTGACCGATATCGGCATCGCCATCGGCTGCGTCGGACCGGAGCGCACCCGCCGTCACGGCGAAAAGATGCAGGCGCTGCGAAGCGCGATGGATTTCGTGCAGGGCGTGTCGATCACCCCGAACGAGGCCGGCAAGCACGGGCTTTCGCTCAATAAGGACGGCAATCGCCGCACGGCGTTTGAACTCATGTCCTATCCGGGCATCGATATGGCGAAAATCACGCCGATCTGGCCGGAGTTGAATGCGCTGTCGCCCAAGATCGCCGAGCAAATCGAGATCAATGCCAAATACGCCGTCTATCTGGATCGCCAGCAGGCGGATGTGGCCTCGTTCCAGCGCGATGAGGCGCTCATTCTGCCAGACGAGATCGACTACGCCGACGTGACCGGACTCTCCAATGAAGCCCGTTTCAAGCTTGGCAAAGCAAGACCGCGGACGATTGGCCAGGCCGGCCGCATTGAAGGCATCACGCCGGCGGCCCTGATGCTGCTGGCCGCGTATCTGCGCCGTTCCGGGCGGCGCGCAATCGCGTGAAACCTGCCCCTTACATCAAGGAACAGGCCGCCGATCGCGAACGCGCATTGGCGGCGGCGAATGTTTCACGTGAAACAATCGACAAGCTCGACGCCTATGTGGCGCTGCTCAATACCTGGCAGGCGACCACCAATCTCATCGCGCCATCCACGATTGCCTCGGTCTGGACGCGCCATATTGTTGATTCCCTTCAGCTTCTGCCGCTCGCGCCGGAGGCAAAAATCTGGGTCGACCTTGGCTCCGGCGGCGGTTTTCCGGGCGTCGTGATTGCCTGCATGCTGAATCCCCCCGGCATTGTCCATCTCGTTGAAAGCAAAGCGAAAAAAGCCGCCTTCCTGCGCGAGGCTGCCCGCGTCACGAAAAGCCCGGCGAAAATCCACAACTTGCGAATTGATGATTTTATCAAGCAGTTTCAAGGTCCTGCGGACATCGTGACGGCCCGCGCACTGGCGCCGCTGCCGGAATTGCTTGGCTTTGCCGCGCCGTTCCTCAAAATGGGTGCACAAGCCCTGCTGCTGAAGGGACAAGATGTAGAGGGTGAATTGACCCAAGCCGCTAAATATTGGAAGATTGAGGCTGATCTAAAGCCCAGCAAGACCGATCCCAATGCCCGCATCCTGGTCGTCCGCAGCCTTGAGCGGATTGCCTGAACGGCACCGGGGTCAAAAGTGGTACGCCAAACCTGACTCTGCTGGTCTATTCCGGCCCCAACCCGCGAGAATTCTGCGATGCCCGATACAGAACAACCCGCAAACCACGCCAATTCCGACGTTATTGACTTTCCCGATCGGCTACGCACGACCTCCGTGCCCGGCAAGCCGCCGCGCGTCCTCGCCATC
>CANJBX010000079.1 GCA_947472885.1 Hyphomicrobiaceae bacterium | reverse complement strand
TCGCCTTGATGGCCACGCGCTCTTGCCAAAACTTATCCTGGGGGTAAAGTTCACTAACGGGTTGGAGGTCATCGCCAAGGCGAGCGACCTTCAGGACGAAACCGCCGCCTAAAAGATCAGGCCGTCACCAACTTTAGGCGATAGCTCACATTTATCGCGATCACATTGGGAAATTACCGATATTCAATAGAGTCGACTCTCCAATACCTCGCTAAACAGAGCCGAAGTCTATCGCTCCATTTCAAAAACCGTCGCGCCTAAATTGGACAAGCTTAGAGTTTCTAACTGGCTGTCCATCCGCGCGGATGTAAAGATTTCATTACCAAAATTCCGTTTGGTCAAAACTGGCCTACTTTGCTAGCTATAGTAATACCCCCTCCCCACAGGGGAGAGGGAGTGCAGCGGAGTTTGTCGCAAATCTTACGCCGGAATTTTCTGCCGTGCGTGCTTGACCTGATGGGCCTGCAGCTTCGGCAGCACGTCGCGGCCGATGCGGCGGACCTGTTCCATGAACAGGTCGTTCGGCAGCGCGCCGAGGTTGACGTTGAGCAGGATCGAGTTCGCGCCGGCGTGTTCGGCCTGTTCGATCAGCGCTTCGGTGATTTCCTTCGACGAGCCCCAGACCAGCGAGCCGTCGGCGACGCGCGTCTCGACATCCTGCTGCGTGGTGTTGCGGATCTTCTCGCGGTCCATCTCGACGTCGGGACGGTTCTGCGGCCGTACGTAGTCGTAGGAAGTCGAGGCGACATAGCCTGCATTGCTGCGCGCGCCCGGTTCGGCGCGGCTGCCGTGGTGCCACAGCGTCTGCTGGAAGTAGAGGAAGTAGGGCGAGTATTCCTTGAGCGCCTCGGCCTTGCTGCTGGCGACGTAGGTGTCGGTGAACAGCACGATCTTTTCCGGCGTCAGCGTGTGGCCATGCCTGGTGAGCTGTTCGCCGAAATAGCCGGTGACGTCTTCCATCACGCCCGGCTTGAGATGCGGGATGACGGCGTTGAAATTGTGCTTGGCCGCGAACTCGATGGTTTCCTTCGAGCCGGTGAACGGCAGGTAGCACGGCGGGATCGGCTGCTGATAGGGCCGCGGCCAGATCGAGACGTCCTTGTATTGCCAGAACTTGCCTTCGTGGCTGAAGGTGTTTTCCGTCCACGCCTTCATGACGATCTCGATGGCTTCCTCGAACCGCGCGCGCGATTCCGACATCGGTACCTGATAGACCTTGTATTCACGCGGCACGCCGCGCGCGAAGCCCGACAGGATACGCCCGCGCGACAGGCAATCCGCCATCGCAAGTTCTTCGGCGATGCGCAGCGGATTGTGCAGCGGCATCAGGTTGCCAAGCAGGAGGAACTTGAGGTTCTTGGTGCGCTGCGCACCGACCGCCGCCATCATGTTCGGCGAATTCATCAGGCCGTGCGGCGTGGTGTGATGCTCGTTGAGACCAACGCCGTCGAAGCCCAGCTTGTCCATCTCGGTCCAGATGGCGAGATGTTCCTCATAGGTTCGCGCCGCGACTTCGGCGTCGAAATGGTCGCCCGGCAGCGGGTAGGGCAGGTGGCGGTCCGCCTTGTACTGGTCGAAATGCTGGTCGTAGGGCAGAAGGTCGAAAAGGTAGACTTTCACGGCAACATTCCTCTGGCAGTGTCTCGCAAAGTTCCTGCGATGTTCGCGGCTCATGTGCCAAGGCCCACACAGCGGTGTCAATCGCACGAAAATGGGAGGGGCCATGCGGTAAAGCGGCCTGAATCGGCATCATTTGGTGGGCCGAGTTCTTTGCTTGCGGTGGGGATAGGCCCCGGATATACAACCGGCCACCAGTGACAATCGGAGCGTGGCTCAGCCTGGTAGAGCACCTCGTTCGGGACGAGGGGGTCGTAGGTTCAAATCCTATCGCTCCGACCACTGTGTTTACTAAGCTGTTTTAATGGCTTGGCGGACCTCCCGACCTCTCATCAAAACACTGCAGAAAACCCGTTGGCACAACTGTGGCACACGGGCGGTTTTGCAATGGCGACGATAAGAAGGCGTGGTGATCGGTGGCACGTTCAGGTGCGCCGTAGAGGGCGTGAGAACATCACACGTTCGTTTCTCCAAAAGTCCGACGCTGAGGCTTGGGCGAGACAGCGGGAGCTTGAGGCTGATCGCCAGGGACTCGCTACCGCTCACAAGAGTCTGCGCGGTGTCACTGTAGCTGATGTGTTAGTTCGCTACCGTGACGAGATCGTGCCTCGTAAGCGCGGCGCTGACCGCGAGACGCTCGCCATCAATGCCTTTCTTCGGCACCCGCTGTCCAAGGCCGATCTCAGCGATGTCACGACAGGTATGGTCAGCTCTTACTGTGCCGAACGACTGAGGAGGGTGAAGCCAAGCTCGTTGAACCGAGAGCTGGACATCCTCCGTCATGCCTTCGAAATTGCTCGCAGACACTGGGACCTTCCGTTGACCCATAATGCATTCGCGGATGTGACCCGGCCCAAGGGTGCTGCGCCACGGCAGCGTCGGCTTGAACAAGGGGAGCGCGAACAATTGCGCTTAGCCAGTGTTCAATGTCGGAACATTTACATCCGCTACTTGATCGAAATGGCCCTCGCACGATTTGTGACGGTGTAGCCGGCGAATTCGCGCCGGGGGACAGGTGCATGCGCATCCAGGGAGCGGCAGGACCGACCGGATCGCCGTCCGCTGCCAGCGCGCGCCGAACCACCAGCAGCTCATTTTCCCTGCCGCAGCAGGATGCCGGCCCGGCTCAGACCTCGACCGCCAGTTCATTGCGGATGGTAGGCGGTATCGAGGCGCTGATGGCGTTACAGGGCGTGGAAGATCCCGCCGAACGCCGCAAACGGTCGGTTGCCAAAGGCCGTACCGCGCTCGATGCCCTCGAAGAGCTCAAACTGGGCGTACTTTCGGGCAATCTCGACAGCGTTTCGCTCGGCCGACTCAAGTCTGCAGCTGAAGGGCTCAAGGATTCGTCCGGGGACCGCAATCTCGATGGAGTATTGGCCGAGATTGAGCTGCGGGTTGAAGTCGAACTCGCGAAAATGCAGGCAAATCAGGCGGTTTAGCCGCTTACCGTATCCCCTTAAGTTCGCTGGACAGGTTCACACGCCTGTTGTCAGCGATTTGGTAGGCCTATATAAACCCGCCCTCGATGGTCCCTGGGTCGGTTGCTGCACGGGCGTGAGTCGCAAATGACTGCTGTTAAGGAAAAAACCTATAAGCCGTCTCCGAAAGAGCCGTTCATGAACGAGCAGCAGAAGACGTATTTCCGTCAAAAGCTGCTCGACTGGCGGGAAGACATCCTCAAGGAAGCAAAAGAGACGCTTCAGCACCTTCAGGATGAAAACCAGAACCACCCGGATCTCGCCGACCGCGCATCCTCCGAAACCGACCGTTCCATCGAACTCCGCGCCCGCGACCGCCAGCGCAAGCTGATCTCCAAGATCGACGCTGCGCTCGGGCGCATCGAAGACGGCTCCTATGGCTATTGCGAGGAGACCGGCGAGCCGATTTCGCTCAAGCGGCTTGAGGCGCGTCCGATTGCGACATTGTCCATCGAGGCACAGGAACGCCACGAGCGCCGCGAACGCGTCTATCGCGACGAATAATACGCATTAAGCCGGCACCTGCTGACAGGCGGGTTCACCCGCCGCCGCAGAGTCACAATCCCTTCGCAAAACTGTCGGACCGCCGTCAAAGGACTCACGCATCTCCGCGCTCTAAGTCGCCGGTGGAGACGTGATGGCCATTTTATCCCGCAAGCCCGCTGAATTGACGCGCCGCCGTTTCATGCGCGGCGCGGCATCGGGCGCATCGGGACTCGTTCTAAGCAGCATCGCGATGCCGGGCATCAGCCGCGAAGCAGACCGGCCGCGCATCACACACGGACTGCAATCGGGCGACGTGTCAGCGAACGGCGCGACCAATAGCGAGTACATTAGCGCCGCGCGCCGCGATCCGGACGGCAAGGGCATCCGCCTCGCGCTGATGCGCAAAGTGCGCATCAATTCGATGATCGCTGGCGAACGGCTGTTCGTCGATCTTATGCCGGAATCCTGGACCGGGGCGCCGCCGCCGTTGCCGCAGGAAGTCGTCGAGGATCTCGCGCGCCGCACGCGTGACGCTGAAAAGCGCGCTCAGGTGAATCTGACGCAAACCAAGCAGCGCCCGCAGACTGCCAGCCGCGTGCGGATTTCGCGCCAGCCGACCTTCACGCGCTACGTCTTTGAGTTGCCCGAATTCATCGCGGTTAATGCGGATCGCGCCAAGGACAAGCTCAGGTTGGTGTTCGACGGCGTGATCCGGTTCGATCTCGCCGATGCCAAGGCGATGCAGCCGCCCATGGTCAGCGCGATCGACTCCAGGCCCGGCGAAAATTCGACGGCCGTCGCTATTTCATTTATTGGCAAGGTCGATGTCCGCTCGTTCCGCGAGGATAACAATTACGTCGTCGATGTCGTGACAACCGAGGGTGCGCCCAAGCAGGAAGAATCGAGCTTGCCGCCCATGGTTCCGCCGAGTGCGGCTTCCTCCGAGATGCCGGCCTCGAAAGCCGAAGAAAATGCCACGCAGCGCAGGCAGGGTCGTTCGGAAGCAAAGCCGGAAACGGAAAAGACAGGCCCCGCCCAGCGTCCTACGAGCGAGCTTGTGCCTATTCCGAAATCTGCAATCGCAACTGCGCCGCCGGCCATTGCGCAAGCGGAAGTTATTCCCGCCAAGGCGCCTGTCGAAGAGCCCGTCCACCCCGCTGCTCCGGCGCAGCCGGCGCCACTGCCGCAAGCAGCAGGCGCAAGCATGGCGGGCGAGGCGAAGGCCGTCGATCCAGGCAACATGAAGCGGCAAAACGATGCCGCCATTCTGCAGTTCCCTTTTTCAGCGCCAACGCCGGCGGCGGCGTTCGTTCGCGCCGATACGCTCTGGCTGGTGTTCGACACGCAGGCACCGATTGATCTGCCGTCAGCCAAGAACGATGCCATCCGCGAGATTTCCGTCATTCGCGGCGACGAGCGGCAACTGGTGCGCATCAAGCTCGAACGCCCGCGGCTTGTCAGCCTTACAGCCGAAGAGAACAACTGGGCGGTCAATATCGGTGACACGGTCACCGCTCCGTCACAGCCTGTCGCCGTGATGCGCAATGTGGTCAATGAACTGCGGGCGAGTGCCAACGTGCCGTTCGACGACGGACGCCAGCTACATCGTATTCAGGACCCCGACATCGGCGATACGCTGCTGGTAGTGACGGCGCTTGGCCCGCCGCGCGGCGTCCCGAAAACCCAGGAGTTCGTGGATTTTCGCGCGCTTGCGTCGGTGCAGGGCATCGTCATCCAGCCGCTCGCGGACGACATCAATATGGAAGTCACACCTGATCGCGTGCTGATCGGCCGTCCGGGCGGGTTAACGCTGACGTCGTCTAGCCCGAGCGGCAAGCGCAGCGGCGTGCTGCGTGCCATGATGTTCGACAGCCAGCAGTGGGGTTACGATCGCCAATCGCCATTCCTGCCGCGCAAGGTCTCGTTGATCACGGCCGCTTCGAAGGCAATCGACAGCAAGCGCAATGGACCGCGGCTGGAGCTGGCGCGGTTCTATTTCGCCCGCGATATGTACGTCGAGGCGAAAGCCGTGCTCGACGTTGCGCTCGAGGAGGAGCGGGCGACCGCCGAGGATACCACCGGCCTTGTCATGCGCGGCGTTGCCAACATCCTGATGGGACGCAGCCTTGAGGGTATCAAGGACATCACCAATCCGGTGGTCGGCACGCAGAACGATGCCTTGCTGTGGCGCGCGCTTGCCAGTGCGAAGCAGGGAAAATGGCCGGAAGCGCACGATGGATTCCGCAAGACGGAAAGTTCCATCGGCATGCTGCCGCTCGAATTGCAGCGCGAAATCTACAAGGAAATGATCCAGGCTTCGATTGAAGTCAGGGATTTCGGCAGCGCCGCAAGCCAGCTCAGTGAATTCGAGACGTTAAGCGTTCCTCCTGAAATGCAGCCGCAATTGTCGGTGCTGTCTGGCCGCGTTCATGAGGGGCTCGGCCGCAACGCAGAGGTATTGGAGAGCTATCGGTCGGCGGCGGCTTCGCCCGCCCGCGCTTCGGCGGCGCAGGGGCGCCTGCGGGAAGTTACCTTGCGCTACCGGCTGGGCGACCTCGCGCGAACCGACGTCGTGACGGATCTCGAAAACCTGACCTCAACGTGGCGTGGCGACGAAACCGAGGTTGAAGCACTGCAGTTGCTTGCCCGTCTTTACTCGGAGGAAAAGCGCTATCGCGACGCGTTCAATGTCATGCGTACCGCGCTGCAGGTTCACCCCGATTCCGACATGACACGCAGTATCCAGGACGACGCCGCGGCAACGTTCAATGCGCTGTTTCTCGGTGACAAGGGCGCGTCGATGCCCGCCATTGAGGCCCTGAGCCTGTTTTACGATTTCCGGGAAATGACGCCCATCGGCCGCCGGGGCGACGAAATGATCCGCAAGCTCGCCGACCGTCTGGTGTCCGTCGATCTGCTCGATCAGGCGGCGGAGCTGCTGCAGCATCAGGTCGATCATCGTCTTCAGGGTGCCGCGCGCGCCCAGGTCGCGACCCGCCTTGCCGTCATCTATCTCATGAATCGAAAGCCTGACCGGGCGCTCGGCCTCCTGAAATCGACGCGGACAAGCGAACTGTCCAACGAGGTACGCAATCAACGGCTGCTGATCGAAGGGCGTGCGTTGTCCGATATCGGACGACACAGCCTTGCGCTTGAAGTGATCGAGAATGTCGATACGCCAGATGGCGCGCGCACGCGCTCCGATTTGCTGTGGGCCGCCAAGCGGTTTCGTGAATCCGCCGAGCAGATCGAATTGCTCTATGCCGCCCGCTGGCGCGACTTCACCGCCTACAACGATATCGAGCGCCGCGACATCCTGCGCGCTGCGATGGGTTATAACATGAGCGAGGACAAGATCGGGCTCGACCGTTTCAAGGAAAAGTTCGCACCGGGCATGATGCAAAGTCCGGACCGGCGCGCTTTTGAAGTGGTGACAGCGCCGCTGACGGGGCCGTCGAATGAATTCAACGAGATTGCCCGCACGATCTCTGCCGTCGATACATTGGCTCAATTCCTGCGCGATATTCGTTCCGGGCACGACCCGGTTGCCGCCGCCGCGTCCTCGCCGCCGATTGCGCCCAAGCCGAATTCGCAGACACGGCTGATGCGGCCGGATTTCGCGCCGACCGGCCAGATACCCGCGGTTATTCCCGCTGTCGTGCGCTGAACGCGCGGGCGCTAAGGCGCGTAACTCTGTACCAGACTGCCGGCGACCAGGCTCCAGCCGTCAACCAGCACGAAGAAGATGAGCTTGAACGGCAGTGATACCACCACTGGCGGCAGCATCATCATGCCCATCGACATCAGGATCGACGAGATCACGAGATCGATGATCAGGAATGGCAGAAACAGCAGGAAGCCGATCTCGAACGCGCGCTTGAGTTCGGAGATCATGAAGGCCGGCACGAGGATGCGCAGCGAAAGTTCCTGCGGCGTTGCAGGGGTCGGTTCACGCGAGAGATCGCTGAAAAGCTTGAGGTCCTTCTCGCGCACGTTCTTGAGCATGAAAGCGCGGAACGGCTCGGAAGCGCGGTTGAATGCCTGTTCGGGCGTGATCTCGTTGGCGATCATCGGCTTGATGCCAGTGTCGTAGGCGACCTGGAACGTCGGTCCCATCACAAACGCGGTGAGGAACAGCGCGAGCGACACCAGCACGGCATTGGGTGGCGCTGTCGCGGTGCCGAGGGCAGTGCGCAAAAGCGACAGCACGACGATGATGCGGGTGAACGACGTCACCATCACCAGAATGGACGGCGCGAGCGACAGCACCGTGATCAGCGCGATCAGCTGGATCACGCGCTCGGTGAGGCCTGCGCCCTGACCGAAATTGATGCTGAAATCCTGTGCAACCGCTGCGGTCGCACCGACCATCAGACCTACACCAGCCACCACCGTCGCAAGACGAACCCGGCGGCCGGAAAACAAGGTCGTCACGAACTCCCGGACTGTCGGCCAAGCAGGTTGGCCATCTCGCGCTGGAGGTTTTCGTAACTGGGGGCTGGCGTGCGTGGAGCCGGTGCGGCGACCGGCGTCGAACGCGCGCGTTGCACTGGCGCTGCTGCCGGGGGCACGGGGCGGCGCAAGGCTGCTTCAAGGCGGTGAGCCATGTCGGCGAGGTTCTGCTCTTCCTCAGCGGCGGGTTCTTCCACTGGCGGGGTTTCTGCCACCGCCGGCTGCTCGGATGTCTCGACGACCGTCGCTGTGGCAACGAATTGCGAATAGTCCTGCGGCGGGCGCACCTGTGCTGGCACTTCAGCGGCAGTTGCAGCAGCCATCGGGGCGGGCGTGGGTGGTGGAGCCGGCATTGGTGCAGCCATCGGTAACGGCGCCGGGACGGGGGCCGGAGCGGGCGCCAGCACAGGACGTGGCATGGGCGGCTGCTGTGGCCGGAATTCAGATGTTGCCGCAGCGGGCGCCGGTGCCGGGGGGCGCTGCGGGGGCGGTGCGTGTGGCACCGGAGCCTGCTGCATGGGTGCTTGCGCCGGATATGGCATCGGCGGCGGCGCATGCTGCGCAGCGGCGGGATGGGGCGGCGGGGCCTGCGGCATCGGCTGAATGGGCGGCGCCTGCATAACAGGAATATGTACCGGCGGACGCTGCAGCGGTTCGTTGCGCAGGATGGTTTCGGGGCGAATCGGTGCCTCGGGCTGTGTCACCAGCGGCTCCGGGCGCGGTGCTGGCGCAGGAGGGGCGGCCGGAGGCCAGTTTGCTTCCTCGGGCAGCGCCAATGGTTCGGGGCCCGTGTTGCGGACCGCGTTCTCACGCGAAGCCTGCGCGCCTGCCCGCACGATGTTGGCTTCGACCAGCACATCGGTCGGGCCGCCGATCAGGAGGAGATGTTCGACATTGTCGCGGCGCACGATCACGAGCTTGCGGCGGGCGTCGATCGGCGTGTTGTCGACGACGGCAAGGCGGGGCTGGCGATTGCGCTGGGTGGTGACGGCAAGGGCGCCCGTACCAAAGCGGCGCAGGAGATAGGCGGCGGTTCCGATCAGGATCAGCACAATCGCGAACGCGATAAAAAACTTCATGGGAAGCGAGAACTCCATGCCAAATAACGAGTCCATCCGATGTGTCTCCGCTACGCCAACACCAATCCGAGGATAAGCGCAGACCTGTGGCAGTCCCACCCATTTCAGATATTAGGGAATCATTAACACGGAACCGCCCCGGTCCCCACCAAAATCGCCCGTAATTCGCGTTCTGATCGCCGCATCTGGGCGGTTTCGGCAGTTTCTTAACCATACGTTAACCATACACCCGGCAAATTCTGCCGACTGATTGCTTGCCGCCAATGGCGTCGCGCAGTCGCTCTGGAGAATCGCCATGGCAGTGACCGACCTCCCGATTCTGTCCATGTTGCGTGGCCGTATGCAGTGGCATCAGGAGCGTCAGCGCATGCTGGCCGAGAACGTCTCGAACTCCGATACGCCGGGCTTTCGGCCAAGCGACCTGAAGGAACCGGATTTACGTACCGCCGCCGCGCAGACGTCGGGCGTGACGCTGGTGCGTTCCGATGCCGCGCACTTCGGCGGGAGCGGTGGTGGCGGCGACGGGCGATTCGCGTCCGCGCGCGACGGCAAGTTCGACGTTCGCCCTGCCGGCAATGCGGTGAGCCTCGAAGACCAGATGATGAAGGTCGCGCAGAACCAGATGGATTACCAGGCCGCGACGGCGCTCTACAGCCGCAGCCTCAATCTGCTCAAGACGGCACTTGGCAAGCGATAGGCTCAGGGAAACAGATCATGGATTTCGTCAAATCAATCGCCGTCGCGGCTTCCGGCCTTCGCGCCCAGGCCGGACGCATGCGTGTCCTTTCGGAAAATATCGCCTACGCCGATTCGACCGCGCAGGCGCCGGGGCAGGACCCCTACCGCCGCCGCATTCCGACATTCGTGTCCCAGCTCGACCGCGCGCTCGATGCCCGCACCGTGGCCCTGGGGCCGGTGCGCAACGACCAGAGCCAGTTCACCTCGAAGTACCAGCACGGTCATCCGGCAGCGGATGCGCAGGGTTACGTGAAGTATCCGAACGTAAATGGGCTGGTTGAAATGACCGACATGCGCGAAGCCCAGCGGTCCTACGAAGCCAACGTCAATGTCATCGGCGCGACGCGCCGCATGCTCGCACGCACGCTCGACATCCTGCGCGGCTGATAACAGGGACAAATCATGGCAACTTCAGGAATTGCAGCTAACGCCTACGCCCAGATCGCACGCATCGCGAGTTCGTCCGCAGGTGGCATCGGCGGTGCGGCCGGTGAAGCCACCGGCGCAACCGGCGGAAACTTCGGGGCGATGCTCAAGGACGCCATCGGTTCGGTTGCCGAACTTGGCCGCAAATCGGATGCGCAGACGCAGGCGGTCGCCGCCGGCAAGGCCAATGTCGTCGATGTCGTGACGGCGGTTGCGGAAACCGAAGTGGCTATCGATGCCGTCGACGCGGTGCGCGACAAGGTCATCCAGGCCTACGAAGAAATCATGCGGATGCCGATCTAGTTCAGTTGAGGGAGTAATCACATGACCGGCGCCGAAGTTGTCGACATCGCCCGCGACTCCATTTACACGCTGAACGTCGTGTCGGCCCCGCTCATGCTGGTCGGCCTGATCGTCGGCGTTGCGATTTCGCTGTTGCAGGCGCTGACGCAGATCCAGGAAATGACGCTGGTTTTCGTCCCGAAAATCCTCGCCATGTTTGTCGCGTTGCTGCTGGCGTTACCGTTCATGGCCGATGCGCTGAACGGTCACATGATGCGCATCGCCGCGCGCATCGTCGGAGGATGACGTGCGGCAGGGGACGTCCCGGACGAGATGCGTATCGACCTTTCATTTCTCCCCGCGCTGGCCGCAACCTACCTGCTGATATTTGCGCGCATCGGCACGATGGTGATGCTGTTTCCGGGGCTTGGCGAACTCATGCTGTCGGCGCGCATCCGGCTGACGCTGGCGCTGCTGCTGGCGGCGCTGATGTTTCCGCTGCACCGGGCAGCCTACCAGATCGACATGCGCTCGATGACCGCGATCATCATGCTGCTGTTTCAGGAACTGCTGATCGGCGCGGTACTCGGCATTTCCGTGCGGCTCGCGGTATCCGCGCTGCAATTCACCGGGTCGGTGGTGGCGCAGCAGATGGGTCTCGGCTTTGTCACCACGGTCGATCCGACGCAGGGACAGCAGGGCGTCATCATCGGCAACTTTCTGGCCTTGCTTGGCCTTGTGCTGATCTTCGCGACCGATATGCACTACCTCATCATCGGCGCGCTCGACGACAGCTACACGCTGTTCTCGCCCGGCGAAATTCCGGCAACCGGCGACATGGCGGCGTTGACGACGCGCACGGTCGCGAGTTCGTTCCGCATCGGCCTCCAGCTTTCCGCGCCGTTCCTCGTTTTCGGCATCCTGTTCAACATCGGCCTTGGCCTGCTGTCGCGATTGATGCCGCAAATGCAGGTGTTTTTCGTCGGCGTGCCGCTGTCGATCTTCATCGGCTTCCTGATCCTGCTGGTCATTCTCGGCGCCATGATGTCGACCTATCTCGGCTATTTCCAGGACGTCCTGAAGGACGTCGCACCGCACGTCTGAGGTGAGGAGCCGCGATGGCCGACGAGCAAGAGCAAAGTGAACGCACAGAGGACCCGACACAGCGAAAGCTGGAACAGGCGCTGGAGCGGGGCGATGTCGCCAAGAGCCAGGAGGTCAACACCTGGTTCGTGATCGCGGCATCGACGCTGATGGTCTACGGCTTTTCGACGTCCATGAGTGTCGATCTGACCAAGCTGTGCCGCGGGCTGATCGCAAATTCATGGAGGATCCCGACCGACGGCGGCGCATTCATGGGCTTGATGCAGTCCATCGGCATGCAGGTCCTTGGCGCGCTTGCCATTCCGGTCGCGCTGCTGGCGATAGCCTCGGCGGCAGGCAGTATCATCCAGCACCGGCTGGTATGGTCGGCAGAATCGCTGACGCCGAAATTCTCCAAAATCTCCCCGGCGGCGGGTGCCAAGCGGCTGTTCTCCAAGCACGCGCTGATGAATTTCGTGAAGGGGCTGCTGAAGCTGGCGGTCGTCGGCGTTGCGCTGTTCTCGCTGTTGTGGCCGGAGCGCGACCGGCTTGAATCGCTGATGACCTTCGATCTGCTGGCGCTGCTGAAGTTGACGCAGGCATACTCTCTGCAGTTGCTTGGCACCGTCGTCGCGATCATGGCCATCGTCGCGGCCGGCGATTTCCTGTTCCAGTACCGGACCTGGTACGAGCGCCAGAAGATGTCGCTGCGCGAGGTCAAGGACGAATACAAGGACACCGACGGCGATCCCAAGATCAAGGCCAAGATTCGCCAGTTGCGCTTCAACCGCTCCAGGCAGCGCATGATGCAGGCGGTGCCGACGGCCACGGTTGTCATCACCAATCCGACCCACTTTGCTGTCGCGCTGCGCTATGAGCGTGGCATGGAAGCACCGATCTGCGTCGCCAAGGGAGCGGACGCGATCGCGCTGAGGATCAGGGAAGTCGCGGGCAAGCACGACGTTCCGATCGTCGAAAATCCCCCGCTGGCGCGCGTTCTGTACGCCACAGTCGAAGTCGATCAGGAAATTCCCGCCGAACACTTCAAGGCGGTGGCGGAGGTCATTGGCTACGTCATGCGCTTGACACGGAAGGTTTTGGGCTAGCTGCGCTGCTTGCGGCATTGCCGCCGGTAGGGCACTGAGAAATGGATAGATTCTTGTAACGTGTGCGTATCGTGGCCGTGCATTTCGCTCCAATGGGCGAGGGTTATGCCAGCTTAAAGGGTGACACTTTCAAGCGAATCCGCGAAAGTTCGATTTCGCGCCTGAGTTCACGAATGGCGATCTACGATTTGACCAACGCATCACCGATGGACCGGACTGGCCGGCGAGGCAGTGTCCTGCTTGTGCTGACTCTGGCGCTTGCGCTGGTTCTGGCGGTGACGGGGCTTGTGCTGGTCGGACGTGAGAACGCCGAGCCTTATATTCTTGTGCTGCTCGCTGTCCTCGGCATGATCGGGGTGTTTTCGCTGTTTGCGGTTGCCGCCGGTATCCTGCGGATCGCGGGTGATGACGGCAACCGCATCCTCAAGAGCGTGGTCGATGGCGCCGCCGACGGCATTGTCGTGACTGACGCCAAGGGCAGGGCGATCTATGCCAACGCCGCCTATCGCGCGCTGACCAACGCCGTCGATGCCGACGACATCAGGCCGGTCGAGCGGGCGTTTATCGGCGACCCGGACGTGTCTGAAGCGGTTTATCGCTTGCTCAAGGCTGCGCGCGAAGGCCGCAAGTTGCAGGAAGAAGTCCGCGTCCCCTCGCTGCGCGACGAACCGGCGCGCTGGATTCGCCTGCGGGTGCGTCCATTCGACAGCAAGAGTGCCCGCACGGCGGTGTGGACCATCGCCGACGTTTCGCGCGAGCGCGAGCGGCAAGAGAATGTCTTTCAGGAATTGCAGCAGGCCATCGATTATCTGGATCACGCCCCGGCGGGATTCTTCTCGGTCGATCCGGCGGGCAGTGTCACTTATCTTAATGCCACGCTGGCGGCATGGCTGGGTCATGACCTCGCGGAGATTGGTTCAAGCAGGTTCAAGGCTTCGGATATCGTAGCCGGCAATGGCGCTTCGCTGCTGACCGCCATCGGCGGCGCGCCGGGCGAGGTGAAGACCGAGACGCTCGACATTGATCTGAAAACCCGTACCGGCAAGACCTTGCCGGTACGGCTCTATCACAAGGTCGCCTTCGCGGCCGACGGTGCGCCGGGGGCGTCGCGCACGCTGGTGCTTAACCGCGCCGCCGACGGCGATGCGGGGCGCGCCGCCGAAGTGCGCTTCATGCGTTTCTTCCAGAACACGCCGATGGCGATTGCGACGGTCGACAAGGGTGGCCACGTCGCAAGTTCGAATGCGCTGTTCGCGCGCATGCGGCAAACCACGATCATGCCGGACGGCAAGATCGACGCGCGTTCCATTCTCTCGGTCGTCGCCGAACGCGACCGCGCGGGGCTTGAAGCCGTGATTGCGCGTGCGGTCGATGGCGAAGGCGAAATTGCGCCGCTCGATGCCGCACTGGCCGGGAAAGGCGAACGCTGGGCGCGCTTCTATGTGACGGCGGTCGAGAAGGAAAACAGCGATCAGGGCACGGCGCAGGAGACGGCCATCGTCTACATGCTCGACACCACCGAGCAGCGTAACCTCGAAAAGCAGTTTGCCCAGTCGGAGAAGATGAAAACCGTCGGCCAGCTCGCCGGCGGCGTCGCACACGATTTCAATAACGTGCTATCGGCCATCATGATGGCGACGGATTTCCTGCTCAACGCACACAAGCCGACCGATCCGTCGTTCCAGGACATCATGCAGATCAAGCAGAATGCCAACCGGGCCGCGAGCCTGGTGCGGCATCTCTTGGCATTCTCGCGGCGGCAGACGTTGCGCCCGCAGGTCCTCGATCTTGGCGAGGCGCTGTCGGACCTGTCCATGCTGCTGCGCCGTGTGATCGGCGAGAAGGTGACGCTCGAAGTCGTCCATGGCCGCGACCTGTGGCCGGTCAAGACCGACCTGTCGCAGCTCGAACACGTCATCGTCAATCTGGCGGTCAACGCGCGCGACGCCATGCCTGACGGCGGCAAGCTGCTGGTGCGCACCGGCAACGTGACGACGGAGGACTGCCGCAAGCTCGACTACAAGGGCATGCCTGCGGCGGACTATGTGCAGATCGAAGTGCAGGACGCCGGCACCGGCATCCCAGCTGACATTATTGAACAAATTTTCGAACCGTTCTTCACCACCAAGGATATCGGCAAGGGCACCGGCCTCGGCCTCTCGACGGCCTACGGCTTCATCAAGCAGACCGGCGGCTTCATCTATGTCGATACGGAAATCGGCAAGGGCACGACGTTCCGCATCTTCCTGTCGCGCCATGTGCCGGCCGCTGCTGAAATCGAAGCTGCGAAGGCAGAAGTCGCGGCGCCGGTCGCTGCCGTGCCGGCGAAGCTGCCGGCTGACGACACCGGGCAAGGCATCATCCTGCTGGTCGAGGACGAGGAAGGCCTGCGTGGGTTGAATGCGCGCGGCCTGCGTTCGCGCGGCTACACGGTGCTGGAGGCCGGCAACGGCGTTGAGGCAATCGAGATTCTGGAATCGACCGCGGACAAGGTCGATCTGGTGGTTTCGGATGTGGTGATGCCTGAGATGGACGGCCCGACGCTCTACAAGGAATTGCGCGAGCGCAATCCCGATCTCAAGGTCGTGTTCGTGTCAGGCTATGCCGAGGAAGCCTTCGCCAAGAGCCTGCCGGAAGGCGGCCAGTTCGCGTTCCTGTCTAAGCCGTTCACGCTCAAGCAACTGGTGGCGACGGTGAAGGAAACCATTGCCGGTCAAAGTACCCCAAGAACCCTGAACTAGCAGGATGTTGAAAAAGGGTCTTCCCTTGGGCCCGCTAGCGTGATTCCGTCTTGTTAACGCAGGACGGAGGTGAGCGATGCGCGGGATGGATGAGAGATCGGGGTCGCTGTTTTCATACGTCGATCTTGAAGGGCGGATTCC
>CANJBX010000078.1 GCA_947472885.1 Hyphomicrobiaceae bacterium | reverse complement strand
GACGCCGAATGTCCTTCAGCACTTGTTCTGCGGGCGCTTTGCCCGGTCCGGGTTTCTATTTCATCTTCGCTCCTTGCGGCTACGATGAACCAGAAATCCTCCCTTCGTGAAGTCCCTCAAATGGTCTCAGGGGTGCTGACGGCGAACAGCTAGGTTCGCTTACCGTAAGCGCTCCGCCGCAAGGCGCGCCCCCGTCTATACCGGCCTAATTTGTTCACGGAGAACATGACGTGAAAATTCACTCCGCAGAGTGATCGCCTCGTAAAGCGTTGAAAGTTTTGAATTTTTCTTTATACAAAAATGATGCGCTCGTAGCTCAACTGGATAGAGCATCGGATTTCGATTCCGAGGGTTGGGAGTTCGAATCTCTCCGAGCGCGCCAAACACCGCTATTTTGAAAGGCCGGAGGGCTTCCTCACAGGCGGCGAACCCTGGTGGCGGGGCATCTGCATCATGACTGGCAGGCTGCTCGAGCTGACATGCAGTATCTCCGCAACGCGCTCGGCATATTCATCTGCCATGGAGCGCATTTTCTCCACGAGGTCAGCACGGTCGCACGTTCCGGCAATGCGACGGCACCGCGCTTCCTGATCTCGAAGATAGGCAAGGTTGGTCAAATGCATCACGGTCCCCGGCACTAGCACCATAAACGCCAAACTGCTGAATTAGTTCCAAGCGCAAGGCGTTCTCGGCGGCCAGAATAATCTGTTGGTAAAGAACGGGTTACCCAGCACGCTGACAGACTTGTGTCTGGATACCGTGCGGAACCGGCACGTTCACTCGGGCGTTGGCCGTAAACCTCGATACGTTTGGTTTGTGGCCTTTGCCGGTGCGTTCTGTGAGCGTTGAGTGACAGCCGTGAGTGTCATCTATCTCAATATTGAAATCGTCATTACGTGTCTGCATTGCGGACACGCCGCGCTGTTGCATGAGCCGGACCTGAAAAAATACGGCGAGGAGCCCGGCGCTGCGCTCGGCCCGCTCGCGCACCGTCTCATCTGCAAGGAATGCAAGAGCGCCCGTGTCCGCGCGTATCGCCGTATCGACAACCGGATGCCGCGCTCGCCGGGGCAGCAAACGCCGTTATCACCCATATCGTCTAAGCTTTGAGTGGCGACGAGAAGCTGAAGCGTGTTCGCGGCCGCCTTCATCGGCGGCATTCTCATCTGCCAGTCGCGCCATTTGCTCCCGCGCCATCCGCGTGATCTCCCGCGCCATGTCAGCCCGCGCGCAGCGCAAGATTGCCGCACCGCCTGCAAAGACGACCCACTCGGAATTCAGTTTTTCGATTGCGCATGGCATCGCGACCCCTCCGTCCGGCGAACAACTGATCGTGGTTTGGCTGGTCCCGATACGAAGCCGATTGTCTAAACGCGAAGTTATTTCGATTGGAGAATCCACAGAAACGTCACAGGCGTTGCGCGTAAGTTGCGTCATTTCTGGAATCTCGCGAAACATTCTGTCGCTGCATATCTATTTCGGATCATGCGCAATACGCTTCGCCATTGCGCATTTCGCTTGCTATAATGGACAGTTAGGGAGCGGCGCGGAGGAGCGGCAACGTGCTCGACAGGCCATCGCAGGGTGCGGCAATCGACGCGGTTGAATGCATCATGGTGCAGATCGCATTGCCGCGCGATTTTCGCGGCAGCGTCTATAGCGTGACCCATAAAAACGCACTGATTACCCGCGTGCGCACGAAAGACGGCGCGGTCGGCGAGGCCGTGAACGGCGAAGGGCAGGCGCCGGCGCTGCTGGCTGCGAAGAAAATCCTGATCGAGCAGATTGTGCCGCTATTGCTGGGACAAGATGCCTCGCGGATCGAACAATGCTGGCAGACGATGTTCACCATCACCCATCGCATCGGGCTCGATCGCCGCGCAGCGGTGCGCGCGATTGCCTGCATCGACAGTGCGCTGTGGGACCTGCTCGGCAAACAGGCCAACCAGAGCTTGCACAAGCTCTGGGGTGGTTACGCCGACGCGCTGCCGATCATCGCCATCGGCGGTCAATATATCGACGGTGCGCCGCCGGAAAAGTACGGCGAGGAAATGGTCGAGCTGAAGGAGCTTGGCATTGGCGGCTGCAAGTTCAAGGTGGGCGGATTGAGCGCGCAGGACGATGCCGCGCGCACCCGTGCGGCGCGCAAGGCCGTCGGCGACGATTTCATCCTGTGCGTCGATGCCAACCGTGGCTGGCCGCGCCAGACGGCGATTGAATTCGCAAAGCTCGTGCCGGACCTGAATCTGCGCTGGTTCGAGGAGCCTTGCCACTGGCAGGACGACCGCCGCGACATGGCGGCGGTGCGGATGCTGACGGGATTGCCCGTGGTTGCGGGTCAGTCTGAAATCACCGCGCAGGCGTGCCGCGACCTGATTACCGACGGCGCCATCGACATCTGCAACATCGACGCCAGCTGGGGCGGCGGTGCGACGCCGTGGCTCAAGATCGCGCATCTGGCCGAAATCTTTGGCGTCCAGATGGCGCATCACGGCGAGCCGGTGATCGGTTCGCAACTACTGGCTGCGGTACCGAACGGCACCTATGTCGAAACCCACCACCCGGATCGCGATCCGATCTTCCACCGGATGATCCAGGGGCGCGGGCGCATCGCCAATGGCGTCTATACGCTGCCAACCGCGCCCGGCTGGGGCGTTTCATTCGACCCGGATTTCATCAGGCACCATGCGGTGAACTGAACGCCCGCGTGAGACGCATGCGCGCTCCGCGTGCGGCGAATTTCCATGAATCCAAGCTGGCGGAGCGCCCCTGAACCCGATAATTGTTGTGCCGCATAACAATCGGCCGTGCGTGGAGCGCGCGCCTCATAAGGGAGCCTTCATGGCCTGGGATCTCGACAAACTGGTCGCCATCGATATTCACACCCATGCCCATACGCCGCTCCAGTTCGCCGATCCGGAAGAACTCAAGCAGCGCGAGGCGATGCGCAAGTATTTCAACCAGAAGGGCGAAGAACTCTCGATGGCGCAGATCGCGGATTACTACCGCGAGCGCAAGATCGGTTGCGTGATCTTCTCGGTCGACTCGGAAAGCAAGAGTGGTTTCCGCCGCTTTCCGAACGAGGAAGTCGCCAAGACCGCCGCCGAGCATTCCGACATCATGATGGCCTTCGGTTCGATCGATCCGGCCAAAGGCGCGGCGGGCGCCAAGGAAGCCCGCCGGCTCATCAAGGATTTCGGCATCAAGGGCTTCAAGTTTCACCCCTCGACACAAGGCTTTTTTCCGAACGACCGCATGGCCTATCCGCTTTATGAAGCGATTGCGGAGTCGGGCGGCATCGCGCTGTTCCACACCGGACAGACCGGCGTTGGCTCCGGCCGTCCCGGCGGCGGCGGCATTCGCCTGAAATATTCAAACCCGATGCACCTCGACGACGTCGCGGTCGATTTCCCGGACATGAAAATCATTCTCGCGCATCCGTCGTTCCCCTGGCAGGAAGAGGCGCTCGCGGTCTGCCAGCACAAGCCGAACGTCTATATCGATCTGTCCGGCTGGTCGCCCAAGTATTTTCCGCCGATCCTCGTCCACTACGCCAATAGCCTGATCAAGAAGAAGGTGCTGTTCGGTTCGGACTATCCGGTGCTCACACCCGACCGCTGGATCGCCGACTTCGACACGCTGGACATCAAGCCGGAAGTGCGGCCGCTGATCCTCAAAGAAAACGCGGCGCGTCTCCTCGGCCTCATGAAGTAACCGGCAAGCGTGGCTTCACCGCCAGCGGCGGTGGAGCCACAGCCATTGCTCAGGATATTCGCGTATCCAGCCTTCGATTACTGAGGTGATCGCCTGCATGGTGCCTTGCACGTCGATGCGGCCTTCGGCATCGCGCACCGGCGGCACAGCTTCCGTCACTTCCGCGATAAAACGGCCATCGGGTTTGCGGATCACGCGGGTGCCGTGAATGGCACATTCTGCTTCACGCGCCAGCATGGCGGCCAGCGGATTGGCCTTGCAAGTGCGGCCAAAGAAAGTGACATCGACGCCTTTGACGTAATGCTGATCGACCAGCATGGCGACGTGGCGGTTGGCGGTGAGCGCGCCGGCGAGCCGCAGCGGCGCCATCATGGAGGTCGCAACCATCTCGCCCATGTGGCCCGTGCGGATTTTCAGGACGGCGTCGGCGACCGCTTCGAGGTTGGGGCGGCGGTACAGCACCAGCGTATCCAGACCGTCGGCCGCGGCGAGTACCGCGGGCAATTCCCAGTTTCCGGTATGTGCGGCGAAGATTAGCGCGGGCTTGCCGTCGTCGCGCAGCTCCTTGAAGCGTTCCGCGGTGCCGGGCGCATAGTCGATGTATCTGCGGTTCTCGGCATCGCCTTCGACCAGCCGGTCCACATGGGCAAACTCGGCGGCAACGCGGCCGAGGTTGTCCCATACGCCGCGCAGGATGGTTTCGATCTCGGCATCGGACTTCTCAGGGAACGCGCCCTTGAGGTTGGCACGGCCGATGCGTTGCTCGCGCAGGTAGGGACCGATGGTGCGGGTGAACGCTGCGAAGAAATTGCTGATCCAGAGGCGATTGCAGGCGCGCACGACGGTGAGCAGCGCAGACACGCCAGCGCCGGCGGCGACATTGAGCGCGGGAAGGAGCCGGCGGACGATGCGTTGTTGCACGCTTGCCATCGCCGGGCGGGCTCCCGTCAGAACTTTACGATGATCTTGCCGAACACCTTGCGGCTTTCGAGGCGCTCAAGACCGATTTCAAGCTCAGAGAGCGAAACTTCAGTGTCGATGATCGGTGCCATGCCGCCCGCGATTTTGTCGAGGCTCTCGCGGATGTTCTTCATCGTCGCGCCGAACGAGCCGAAGATTTTGTATTGCTGCTGGAAAAGCTGCATCAGGTTGAAGGTGATCGAGGGGCCTGCCGTCGAGCCGCAGGTCACGAGCCGTCCGCCGCGCTTGAGCACGAGCAGCGAGCCGTTGAAGCCTTCGCCGCCGACGTGTTCGAACACGACATCGACGCCCTTTTTGCCGGTCAGCTTGCGGGTGATCGTCTCGAACCGCTGGGTGCGGTAATTGATGACGTGATCGGCGCCGAGCGCCTTGGCCTTCACGGCCTTCTCGTCGTCGCCGACCGTGGTGATGACGGTGCAGCCGATGGCTTTCGCCATCTTGATCGCCACCGAGCCGATGCCGGAGCCGCCGGCTTGCACGAGGATGGTTTCGCCGGGCTGCAGCTTGGCATTATCGAACAGCATGTGCTGGACGGTTGAGAACGCAATCGGTGCGCAGGCGGCGTCGATGAAGTTGATGCCCTTGGGTACCGGGATCACCAGACGTGCTGGCATGTTCAGGAGGTCGCGCGCGAAGCCATCGACATGGAATCCCATGATGCCGCCGACGTTTTCGCAGAGGTTGTCGCGGCCTTCGAGGCAGGCCTTGCAGTGGCCGCAGGTCAGCGCGCCGTACATCACGACGGGGTCGCCGGCCTTGAAGTTGGTCACGCCTTCACCGGCAGCGACGATCTCGCCGGAGGCTTCCGCGCCGACAACCAGCGGCATCTTGCGCTTGGCGAAGGCCATGCCGCGAAAGCCCCAGAGGTCGAGGTGGTTGAGGCCGACCGCCTTGACGCGGATTTGCACTTCACCGGCCGCGGGCGGCAGCGGGTCTGGCTGTTCGACAAGTTCGACCTTGCGGTCGCCGATGAGTTGAAGCGCGCGCACGCTGATAATCCTGAAACGGAGAAAAGTTAGCGGTGGATGCCTAGCGCCGCCGAAACGCCGCCGTCAACCGGCAGGATGGCGCCGGTCACGTAAGAAGCCAGCGGAGAGAGGAGGTAGGTCACGATGGAGGCGACTTCCTCCGGCTTGGCAAAGCGCCGGGCCGGGACCTGTTCTTCCATCTTCTCGCGGTATTTGGCGTAGCCCGCCAGCATTTCGGTGTCGATGAAGCCCGGCGCGACGTAGTTCACGGTGACGCCGGTACGGCCGACCTCGATGGCAAGGGTGCGGGCATAGCCCAGCAGCGCGGCCTTGGTCGAGGCATAGGCGGCGTTGCCCTGGTTCGCTTGCAATGCGGTGATCGAGCCGATGACGGCGACGCGGCCGTCCTTGGCGCGCATCATGCCGCGCACGACGGTGCCGCAGATTTTCACGAACGACCAGTAGTTCACCTGCATCGCCGCTTCGGCCTTTTCCTGGTCGATCATCACGGCAAGCGCGTCGTAGGACGCGCCGGCGTTGTGAACGAAACCGGAGAATGGCGTGTCCTTGAGCTTGGCGCAGAAAGCCTCGACCGCGGCCTTGTCCGAGAGATCGACGCTTTCGGCGGCGAATTTCTGGCCCGCGTGCGCGGCACTCATTTCCTTCAGCAGCGCGTCGGCCTCGGCCTTCGCGGAGCGATAGGTAAAGGTGACATCGTGGCCGGCGTCGGCGAGCGAGCGGACAATGGCAGTGCCAAGACCGCGGCCGCCGCCGGTGACGATGACGTGGCGCTTCTGGGGAGTGGTCATGCTGCTGGCTCACGGGCAAGAACAAGGGAAACGTTTTGGCCACCGAAGCCGAACGAGTTGGAAATCGCGCGGCGCATCTTGGCATCGCGCGCGACGTTGGGGACCACGTCGAGCATGATCGTGGGATCGGGAACCTTGTAGTTGATGGTCGGCGGAATGCGCTGGTGCTGGAGCGTCATCAAGGTGATGACGGCCTCGACGGCGCCGGCGGCGGACAGCGTGTGCCCGATCATCGATTTGTTGGACGAGATCGGCAGCGTCTTCATGCGTTCGCCGAAGACGGCGCTCGTACTCATCGCTTCCATCTTGTCGTTTTCCGGCGTGCTGGTGCCGTGCGCGTTGACGTAGTCGACATCCTCCGGCGTGATGCCAGCGTCGGTCATCGCCTTGCGCATGCAGCCGATCACCGGCTTGCCGTCGGGGCTGGAGCGGGTGCGGTGGAAGCTGTCGGCGAGTTCGCCGCAGCCTTCGAGGACGCCGAGGATTTTCGCGCCGCGCGCCTTGGCCGAGTCGTAGCTTTCCAGCACCAGCGCGCCAGCGCCTTCGGCCATCACGAAGCCGTCGCGGTTCTTGGAGAACGGCTTGGAGGCTTCGGACGGATTATCATTCTGGGTCGATAGCGCCGAGAGGAGCGAGAAACGCACGAGGCTTTCTGGGTTCACCGAGCCGTCGGTCGCAATACACAGTGCCGCATCGGTTTCGCCGCGGCGGATCGCTTCAAGGCCAAGCTGGATCGCGCTCGCGCCGGATGCGCAGGCGGTCGATAGCGAGATCGGCGAACCCTGCGTGCCGAACTTGTCGGCAAGGTGGTGGCCGACCGAGCCGAACACATAGCGTTCGTGGATGTTGCCGAATTTTCCGGTCGAGGCCGAGCGGATCAGGTCGTCATAGGTGATCGCGCCATTCGAGCCTGCGGCAACCGCCAGCGACTCGCGCTGCGGCCATTCGAGTTCGATGGGTGCAACGGCAAGGAACAGCGGGCCGGGAAACGAACCCTTGCTGCCAAGGCCTGCTTCGGAGACGGCTTCCTCGGCGGCAAGCTCGGCGAGCCGCTCGGAGAGTTCAGCCGCGGACGGCGGATCGAAGGGCACGAAATCGACGGCGCCGGCCATCTTGGTCTTGAGGCCCTCGGTCGAGAACCGCTTGATGGCGCGGATGCCGGAATTGCCGGCGGAAAGATTTTTCCAGTTGTCGGCCTTGCCGGCGCCGAGGGAGGTGACGACGCCCATGCCGGTGACGACGACGACCGGACGGCCTTTCTTGTCGCGCATTGTCATTCTTGCCCCTCCGTCAGTTGGCGGCTTCAACGAGCGCAAGGCCTTCGCCGCGCCAGTGTCCGACCCCCGTCACAACCGCTTGCGCGAGCGAACCGTTCATCGGCTGCTCGATACCCGAACCATCCGCAACCGGCGGAAACAACTTGCCGTGCTTCAGCGCCAGTGCAGCCAGCGCGATGTTCATGGCGAACTGCGGTTCCATGCCATGACCAATATGGGAGCCGGTGGCGCGGACGGGAAGGGCCGAATGCTTGGCAAGGAAAGCCTTTTCCTCGGTCGTCGCGGCTTCCGCACCAGTCGCGCCGGAGATGAAGGCGGCATGCTTGCCGTCAACCGTGCCGGCGATCTTGCCCCACAGCTTGTCGAGTGAATCGGTGATGGCGCCCGGCTTGCGGCGTGTGCTGTCGGCGGCCACCGACGAGAGACGGGCAATCGGAACGGCGCCACGCGCCTGCGCGTGTTCGCGGCTTTCGAGAACGAGGAATGCGCCGAGCGAACCAAGCGCAAAGCCGCCGCCCTGCGCCGCGCGATCCCACACCGGGCCGTATTTGTCTTTCAGCGTGTACCCGCCACTGGTGTAGAGCATCAGCAGGTCCTTGCGCTCGCCGTTGTGCGCGCCGCCGACGAGCGTGATGTCGCTCTGTCCAGCCTGAATGCGGCTGAGTGCAATGCGCACCGCATCGACGCCCGATGGCTCTTCGCCCATGAAGGTGCGCGACGATCCGGTGACGCCGTGCACGATGGAGATGTTGCCGGCGAGCAGGTTGGAAAGCTGCGCGAGAAACAGGGTGGGGCGCAGATCGCTCATCAGCCGTTCGTTGATGAACTGGTCCTTGTCGGCGGCGCCCGGCATGCCGGTGAGGATCGCGCCATCGACTGTGGCATCGCGTTCGCCGCCGCCGGCAGCGATGATCATGTCCATGCGGCCGGTGAGTTCGGCGTTGCCCTTGATGCCGGCGTTTTCGAGCGCAAGACCGGCGGCATAGGTGCCGATGCGCTGCCACGGCTCCATCTGGCGCTGGTCGCCCTTCTTCGGGATCTGCTTGTCGAAGTCGATGGCGACAATCGGATGCACGACGCAGGGCGCAAAGGTCGCGGTGTCTGCGGCAGGCTTTGCTTCGCTGAGCTTCTGCCAATGGGCATCAAGTCCCTCGCCAAGCGCGGAGACAATGCCGATGCCGGTGATGAAGACTTCGCGCCGTTGATCAGCCATCGGCGAGCGCCTCCATCGGGAAACCGATGCGGCGGCCGGTCTCTTCCATCTGCGTGCGGAAGCTGGCGTCCGGGAACGGCATCACGCGCAGCGTCAATTCGGCATCGCAGATCGCTTTGCCGTCCACCTTGATCGCTGCCTTGGTGATTGCGTAGCCCGAACCGTCGTGGATGATTTGCGCCGTAACGTCGAGCTTGGTGCCCGGTGTCACGAAGGTACGGAACTTGGCTTCCTTGACGGCGGCGAGAAACGGCATGCGTTCAAACTTTACGTTGCCGATGATCAGCCAGCCGGAGGTCTGCGCCATCGTCTCGATCAGCAGCACGCCCGGCATCAGCGGATGGCCGGGGAAGTGCCCCTCGAAGATGGTGCTTTCCTGCGGAATTTGCGCCTCAACCCGCACTGTCTTATTGCGCAGGTCGAGATCGCTAATTCGATCTATGAGTTGAAAATACTCAAGGCGCATGAGGTGAGGAGCCTCACGCCCCCTTGGCGGCGACGAGATTGTCGATCCGGTTGCTCAGATTTTGCAACACGAAATACTGCTCCGTCGTCGCCTTGCCGTCGTTGACTTCCTGCGTCCACTGCTCGAGCGGCAGCTTGATGCCGAATGCCTTGTCGATGGCGAACGCAATATCGAGGAAGTCCAGGCTGTCGATGCCGAGATCCTCGATGGCGTGGCTTTCCGGCTTGATCGTGTCGGGCGGGATATCGCAGGTTTCGGCGATAATATTGGCAACGGTATCGAAGGTCGAAGACATCGCTAACTCTCTGGAGAATCTAGTATTTTATCGGGAGGCGTCGGCCCCAGCGAAGCCCGCCCGCGACCGCAGGCTGCGATCGTGCAAAAGTGGTCGTGGCCCATATAACCAAGACAGCCCGATAGCGCAATGGCGGCGGACCCGCGCAAGCCCGAAAGCAGGGGGAATGTGCAGGGTAAATGCCCGCAAAATCGGCGGTTTTTGGAGGGTGGTAACCGGCAACGGCCCGGTTTGGGTAGAAAGTGGGTGAGGTCAGCGGTCAACCGCGGGTGCTGAAATGACCATGCAGTTGCGGCGGCCCGTCAGTGCGCAGTCCTGATTCTTCCGGACCTGGGCCATTGTATCGATGATCCACATGCCGCAGCCGGTCAGGACCACCAGCACGACGGCCACCAGCGCATTCATCTTCATGCGGTGCGAGAAATCGTCGGGCTCGGCGTCGCCCGTCGAGAACTTGCTCAAATCACGCACCGCGGATTCGTCCGGCGGCGACGAATTGCGGGCAAGATTGCCGAAAGCGCCGGCTTTAGGCGCATTCCGGGGCTTGAACGGCAAAATACGGCCGTGTTCTTCCGCGTCTTGAGGTGCTTTTGTCGTCATCCGGGCCTGTATCGCGCTGGCGGTTATCGTACCACTAAACGCATGATTTGCGCGATGCCGTTTGTACCCGTATTTGCTGCGCGGGTTTCGCCGTGGGCTGCGGCGCGGTAAGATTGAACGATGCGTCCGTTGCCGCGCCATGCCCTCGTCAGACTATCGGCGCTTTCCTGAACAGAAGTGGAAACCATGAAATCCATCGCAGTTGTTGTCACCGCTATTGCCGCGCTCTTTTCCATTCCCTTGGCTTCCACCGCGTTCGCGCATGACTACAAGGTCGGCGGTTTGCAGATCGGCCACCCGTGGGCGCGGGCGACGCCGAATGGCGCGTCGGTCGGCGGCGGCTATCTTAAGATCACCAATACCGGCACGACGCCGGATCGTCTTGTTTCCGGCACGTCTGCGGTGTCGGGCCGTTTCGAGGTCCATGAAATGAGCATGGATAACGGCGTGATGAAGATGCGCCTGCTCAAGGACGGCATTGAAATCAAGCCGGGCGAGACCGTCGAACTCAAGCCCGGTGGCTTCCACATCATGATGCTCGACCTCAAGGAACCGATCAAAGAGGGAGCTCGTGTGAAGGGCACTTTGGTGTTCGAGAAGGCCGGCAGCGTCGATATTGAATACGCCATCGTGCCGGTCGGCGGTTCGCCCGGCGGCAAGGACGCGGCGCCGGCGGCACACTCCGGCCATCAGCACTGACATTGCTTTGCGCGCCGCACGGCAGCGCCGTGCGGCGGCATCGCGATTGGGTCCTAGACCTTGGGTTCGGTAAACGGCGCGACGACGCCTTCCGGTAGCGGAACGCGGAACGTGTTGAGGATCATCGACGTCGTCGAATAGGAGCCGACAATGGCGAGCAGTTCGACCACGCCGCCATCGCCCAGCAGTTCCTGCACGCGCTTGTAGTTGCGGTCCGACACGCGCGTCTTCTTGTAGAGTTCCGACAGGAAATCATAGATCGCGCGCTCGTCCTTCGCAGCCTTCTTCGGGCTGCGGCCGGCCTTGAGGTCGCGGACCACCTCCGGCTTGATGCCGGCGCGTTCGCCGTCGCCGGAGTGAACGTAGAATTCGTATTGTGACTTCCAGATCCGTCCGACCATCAGGATGGCGAATTCAGACAGACGCTTCGGTAGCCGCGTCTTGTAACGGCAGAACGCGGCGAGCTGCTGGGCCACTTCGCCGACTTCCGGCGCGTGCATGTAAACGCCGAACGGGCCGCCGAGCGAGACGCCCTTGCCGCGCGGTGAGGCGCGCAGCGAGTCAAGCAGGGCGCGCTGGGCGGGATTGAGGTTTGCTTCCGTCACCTCGGGGAGGCGATAGGCAAGCTTCTTGGCTGAAACTTTCTTCTTCGTTTTCTTGGCGGGCATGGGCGGTTCCCTGTGGCTTTTTCTGGGGCGTTTTCTGGTCGGGCTGCGGACCATCCGCGGCGCGGGCGTATGTTGCGTAAAGGTTTGTCGCGCCGCAACCCGCGGATTTGCTGGGTTGGGTTGCGAACGGGTTAAAGGCACTCGCTAAAATTCGAACCTTTTGTGCAAACGGGCCGAAATCTCTATGTGGCATCCTTCAGGCGTTACCACGGAGTATTGCGCATGCGCGTTTTCATGGTTCCGATCATTGCCCTTGGTCTGGTTATTTCCGACCGCTCGGACGAGCCGAGCGAACACGCCATGCGCATGGCATTTGAAGTGAAGCTCGCCGCCCAGGTCCAGAGCGTCATGGACTATGTTGCCGAGACCTCCGGCCCGGAGGCGGTGGACAAGCTGCGCCAGGCCGGCACCGACCGTTTCGCCGTTCGCACCTTCAAGAAGCAGGATTGCCTGCGCGGCGAGACGGGTTACGCCTTCGCCGTCGATCTGACGGTGGTTACCGGCAACATCCAGCAGATGGTGCGTGGCCGCTTCCAGCCCGGCCGCGATGGCCAGTTGACCTTCACGCAAGAGAGCTGAAGTCAGACCGGAATTCGCGCCTTTCCGGCGTTTCCCGGCCCGTTAATGCCGGATTCCGGCATTTCCCGGATTCATCCCTTCCAAGCCTTGTCCATCCGCGACCGATTTGTTACATGGCGCGCGCCTGCTGCTTCACGCGGCGGGCGCTTCTCCACATGCGGCCGTGGCGGAATTGGTAGACGCACTAGCTTGAGGTGCTAGCGGGGCAACCCTTGGAAGTTCGAGTCTTCTCGGCCGCACCATCTAAAAACTAAGCGATTGAATTCAGGGGGAATTCTTCGCTGCGGCCCTCACCTGAAGGTGAGGTGAGGGAATAGAAGTTCTAGCGGCGTTCTCCTCGAGCTTGTGCATAGCGCCAGTTGCGAGCCGTTTCCGATCGGCCTCGCGAGTATAGAGCGCTGGCATCTGCGGCCCGATCCACCCAAATATTGCTTGAAGCTCTTTATCGGTCGCGCCGTTGTCGGCCGCGCGTGTCGCGCCGAGCTTGCGGAGGCCGTGGGCGGATCGCTTTTCCAAACCAATGGCTCGAGCCGACTCCGAAAACATATTCCCGAAACTTTCCTTCGTGAGCGGGTGTCCGCGGTCGCCAACGATAAACGCGAGGTCGCCGACCGGGCCCGCGTCGAGCGTTCGTTGCAGTACGGGCAGAATGGGAATGGTGACTGTGATTTGCTCGCCGCCCTTTTCGGTACGCAGCGTCAGAATTTTGCGCGGCACGAGCACGCCGTCGACCTCAACCATGATCGTGCTGACATGCTGCTTGCCGATGAGGACGGCGTCACCGCGGCGGAGCCCGGTGTAAAGGAGCACGTCGAGCCAGACGCGCTCTTTTGTTCCAAGAGGATATTTATCTTCATATAAGGCCGCCTCTGCCTCACTCCACTTGATGAAGCCGCGCGTTTTCTTCTTCTTTGGATTTTTGATGCCGGCAGTCGGATCGACCTTGACGAGGTCGACTTCTAACGCCCACCGAAAAACGCCGCGCATTGCGTCGAGAAAATTCCGTGCCTGTGATGGCGTGGCGGCGCGTCGATTTTTGCCTGCTTCGATTACTGTTTTGGTGATCCGCAGATACGGCGTTTTGCCCGCCGAGGCTAAGACATGCAAAAAAATGTTGTCACGTTGGCGGCGGGTCGCTGGGGCGAGAACGCTAATCCAGTGAGCTGATGTTCTCCGATATCGATCAATAAGCCATTCGAGGGAGGCCGAGCTCGGTACATGCTTGGCGGGACGCTCGCCGGCAATCGCCGCCTGGTATTCAGCGTCGAACTCAGGCGTCCCGTAAGCGGCTCGCAGACGTATGCGGCGACCTTTGCCAATCCGCACATACCAAACTCGCCGCCCGTGCCGGGTTGTTTGGGGGTGCAGGTGAGGAGGGCGAGGGCGCGGCATGACCTCCATCACAGGACAATTTCCTTTTCCGGTACAGGGGGCAGGTCAGGCCCTGTGGATGACTCTAAACGTATCAAGAAAACCGCGGAGCCAACGCGCACTTCCACTTCGCTGGCACCGGCCTGCTTTGCGGCACGTACCGTGCGTGCAATATCGGCTTGTGTGACAGTGGCTGGACGGCGAGGCATTAGTTGTTGCTCCCGATGCAAGTTCGCAAATGCAGGATTACGCGCCCTACCTTCATGGTATGTTTGCGTTCAGGGGGTGAGGCATGAAGCGGTTTTTGATGACATTTGCGGTTGGCATCGGACTGATAGCCACGGTCGTCGGCATTCTGACGTTTGCGCATAGTTTTTCGTTACTTACCGAAACTCAGCGATGCGCTGTATCGATCGCTAAGTCGCGCTGGCCTGCATGGATCGGATGCACGATGGCAGCACACGAGAACCTTGCTGGTGGCTTGATCGGAGGGGCAGGCGCACTGTTTGCTGCCTGGTTGGCGTACATGATGACGCAGGAACAAATCCGGCGATCGCAAAACGACGCACGCGAAGCTGCCAGACTACGAACAGAGGAAAAATTTAATGAGCGTTGTTCTGAATTAGACTCGCTTCGCTTGGCTCGCGCATACTTGCGAGACTTCGAACAGGAGTTTCCGAATATTGACGCGCGAACTCCTGGAAATCACTTCGCATTGCTGCTGGGCGAGCTTCACGTCCGCGCACGCGTGTACTTAAGCGAGAGCGCGTCAGAGGCACCGTACGGCTTCGGGCTTCAAATCAAGACCGTCATGTGGCGCCTCGCGACCATGGCAAAAACTGCCTACGAGCAGCGATTGGAAATTTCGATGTCGAGTTCAGCGGGTGCCTTTGAAACGGATGTACGTGAGGCGATTGTCGGTGTCAGAAACGTTGTCGAGAATTTGAGCGATCGGATTCCAAATCTGGAAAAGCAAATTGCGATCTTGCGTACCCAGTTGGATGGTTTCGAAGCTGACGCTAAAGTTTTGAGCGAAGTCTCGACAATCTGCTGAAACTCATTCAGTCAACGATATCGGAGTCCGGATGTCATCAAGTCTTACCAAAATAGTGGCGAAGCTGCGTGAATTTCGCGATGCACGCGATTGGGGCCGATTTCACACGGTCAAGAATTTGATTGTTTCCTTAAATCTGGAGTCCGCTGAATTACTTGAACTCTGCCAATGGAAGTCTGATGAGGAATTTCAGACGTGGACTAGCGACCAAGCCAACAAAAAAATACTTGCAGCAGAGTGCGCAGATGTTCTGTCCTACTTGCTGCTCATTACGGACCAGCTAGGCATTGATCTTCTCGCGTCTACAGATGCAAAAATCGTGGAAAATGAGACCCGATATCCAGTCGACAAATCCATGGGCATTGCCACGAAATACGATAAGCTATGATTGGGGCAAGTGATGTCGGAACTCTCCTCCGCTGACTGCAAGATAGTTGGAAATTTTCCAAACGCACCTGCTAATTCTTGGACGAATTTATTAACTCAAGAAGATCGGAATGCCTTCGTTCGAGTGCATCGAACGTTGGCGGATATCGCAAAGAATTTCGCAACTCGTGCAGGGTTGCAGTATGAAGCGGTGCCAACGTCCGGCTTTCATGAAAAAAGTGGGACACGCAATACGCGCCCAAAGGACCTTTGGTGCGCCATCGTTCACGAGAATTCGAAAGAGTTCGTCGGGATGCCGCAGCTCTTTATAATAGCGTCCGGTCGCGGAGTTGAACTCGGGTTTGCTCCAGCAATACATCCCAGTGATTTTTCGAGTGCTCCTGTTAAAAAACGTTTGCGAGATGTTGTTCCTACGCTGTTTGGTCTTTTCCCTCACTCGAGCGATCCGGTGGTAGTCCAACTACAACAGGGTTTGTCATCTTCAGATAGCTGGTATTATCGAGAAAAAGCCCGCCTTGCACCTAACCAACAAGACTTCACTTCGCTCGCATTGTTAATTGATGATCTGCATTCTCCTGCGGGGCTTAAGCGCGGCGCAGCTTCTATCTCGCGTTACTTCAGTCTCGATGAATTAGATGCGCCATCTCTTAGAGTCTGTTCGGAAAGTTCAAGCAGGATTGCTTAGCTTTCTCACCATGAGTCGGATCGAGGCGAGACGCAAGAACGCGAGCGCTTTTCCATTCAGGCACTCCCAGTCCTTGGCGAGCCTGCGGCATCTGCCAAGCCATGCG
>CANJBX010000077.1 GCA_947472885.1 Hyphomicrobiaceae bacterium | reverse complement strand
GTTTGCTTCGGTCATAGCGCCCGCGATTTTCCTTCGTCCACATCGGCGATCTCCAAAAGAATCGGACCGCCTCCCTTGAATCATAAACGATTCAAGAGATTCAAGTTTTCTCCGGACAGGCTCTTAGAGTCTGTTCGGAAAGTTCAAGCAGGATTGCTTAGCTTTCTCACCATGAGTCGGATCGAGGCGAGACGCAAGAACGCGAGCGCTTTTCCATTCAGGCACTCCCAGTCCTTGGCAAGCCTGCGGCATCTGCCAAGCCATGCGAGAGATCTAGAAAGACATCGTCATTCCAACCCTCGCGCTCAAGTCAGTCACGTAAAGCTACTGCTTCTGCATTGCTTGTTCTCGAGCGGCTTAGGAAAATGCGCGACAAAGAATTTCCCTTTTCAGGCGGATCGTTCGCAGAACTAACGGACTGTTATCTCAATATGGCCAAAGACACGCTATGCCCGTAAAGAGATCGTGTCCCCCGCAGCCTTTACAGCGTCTGCAAACCTCTCATCGAGCCAAGAGTTGTTTCCCTTTAACTGCTCAACCACTTCGATTGCCCATCGAATGTACCCCGACCGACGGTCAGTTGACCAATCAGTTGGCGGTGAAGCTGCCAATGAGCGTAGATTTGAAATCTTGTCTGCAGCCTTCAGAATTTGACACCGCTTGGTATGTTTCAGAGCATTTTGAATCTGAAGCCTTTTACGTTCCTCCTTAGGTAGAGATTTATCGTCTGTCATTTCACGAACAAGATTTGCAATATCTGTCGTAAACGCAAGTTCCAGATCCTCGTAAGTTGTATCGGTGTCCTCAATCGTATCGTGAAGATACGCGGCAGCAATCAAATTTCCATCTTCTCCATTTGTGGCAGCCGCCACTAATGATGCAACTTCCGCAAGATGATTAAAATAAGGCTCCCCAGCATCGCCTTTGCGTTTCTGTAAAGTGTGTTTCGCTGCAGCAAATGAAACTGCCTTTGTAAGCACGGTGAGATTATTCATTCTGATCTGTTCCAATGCCATTTCTCAAATTACTGCGCGTCAACCCGGTATGACATTCACGCGGTGCCCCATCGAAGTCGGCAGAGGGGTTGCAATTTTATGTCTTTCATTTAAGCGGTTTTTTATTTGCTTGGAACTTTAGGCTCTTCAATTTTTGACTCGTCCTTGATTTCCTGAAGACATGATATGGACCGCGGCTGACAGGATGGTCCGATATTTGAACAACCATTCTTGTTACAATTGACGCAGCCATCGCTCCAACTGGCGCACAGCTTGTCTAGTTCACCATATCGATGGATCGCTATTTGAGATTCAGTCTGCTGCGCACTTTGCTGTTGAGCAATAGAAACGTGGGTTCCCGAGACAGAAAATATAAGCGCGACAATAAGCTTTATAGCCTTGAGCATTTTCAAATTACGACCTCCATCTGCTCACATCTACAATCATGCTCGCCCTTCAGTAGCTTCAGTGCGTATTCTCAGCCGATATCAGTGCTTGTCGAATATCGGATGGCAACACGCCAAATTGCTTAGTTATCTGAGCTGGCTTCACCCCAGCCCTGAATGCACCACGGATCCATAGTACAGAACATCCTAATCAAGTCAGCCAACATTGGACGCTGATCAGGGGATAAAACCTAGGTGCCGATTCACACGCTCATGGCTGAGTTCGAGCATATATTGCTGCATGAAGTCCAACGCTCTGAAGCGAATAGCGAGCGCGCGCGGCGATCATGGTTTTTGACGGGAATGGAATGCAGGCGTGCCATAGCGACGCCGGTTTTGTCGGTGAGTGCCACGGCGAAGGCGATCAGCGCATGCAAAGTGAAGAGTTTGTTGGGGTGGGTCAGGTGCGTTGCCTATAGCGCGGAGCCCTTGGTCTTGAGATTTCAGAACATGGTTTCGATGGTCCAGCGTTGATGATGGCGGGCGAGCGCATGCCTCGCGCTTCGGGAACAGGCCAAAGTGGCGCCACGATCAACTTTCGCGGTATTCAGCACTGCATCTATGCCGGTGGTGAGGCGCAGCTGATGTAGCCTGCGTGGCCATAACCATAACCCGTTGCCAAAGATAATCATGGGGCAAAGTTTAACGACGAACAGAAGGCGTCAAATCGCAAGCTCAAACCGCTGTAGCCTCACCCCGCCCGTCATCAAGATTCGACGATAGCCCCCGACCCACAGAGGTCTGGTGCTCACAGCTTCGCTGCACACTCTTCCTGAATTAGAGCGGGATTTCAAACACATACGTGTTCGTAGTTTTGTTCTGACCGGCGCGCCAACACGCCATTATGCAGGATAAATCGCAAAACCCGGACGAAAATCGCCAATTTTGAGCGAGATCGTCAGCAATCATTGGCGCTTTGGTCCGTCTTGGCCTAAAGCATGCCACCTCAACGCCATCCATCGGCCGACGCTGCCGCGCAACAAGACGCGGATGCACTTCGATCCGTCAGGTTCGATGCCTTGTTCAATTTTTCGGCGATCAACGCCAGCTAAGGTCTGACTCTCGTGACATTCTTGCCGACCCATCCGCCGCTCGCCCGCGCGCTCGCCGAACGCAATTACGATGAACCCACCCCCGTGCAATCGGCCGTGCTGGCCGACGATGCCGATGGCCGCGACCTGCTGGTCTCGGCGCAGACCGGCTCGGGCAAGACCGTCGCCTATGGGCTGGCGATTGCGAAGAACCTGTTGGGCGACGCCGAACGCTTCGAAAGCCGCGGCGCGCCGGCAGCGCTGATCGTCGCACCGACGCGCGAACTCGCCTTGCAGGTGCAGCGCGAACTCGCGTGGCTTTATCAATACACCGGCGCGCGCGTCGTCTCTTGCGTCGGCGGCATGGACCCGCGCCGCGAGCAGCGCGAACTCGAATTCGGCGCGCACATTGTTGTGGGTACACCGGGCCGTCTGTGCGACCACCTGCGGCGCGGACGCCTTGACGTTTCGCAGCTCAAGGCCGTCGTCCTCGACGAAGCCGACGAGATGCTCGATCTCGGCTTCCGCGAGGACATGGAATTCATCCTCAAGACCACGCCGGAAGACCGCCGCACCTTGCTGTTCTCGGCAACCCTGCCGCGCGGCATTGTCGCGCTGGCGAAGCAGTATCAGAAGCAGGCGTTCCGCGTCGAAGTCGCAGGCACCGAAGGCGGCCATGCCGACATCGAGTATCGCGCCATTCGCATCGCGGCGCAGGATATCGAACACGCCGTCGTCAATCTGCTGCGGTTCTTTGAATCGCCCAGCACGATTGTTTTCTGCAACACCCGCAACGCCGTCCGGCATTTGCAATCGGCATTGCTGGAGCGCGGGTTTTCCGTCGTCGCGCTGTCGGGAGAATTATCGCAGAACGAACGCACCCAGGCATTGCAGGCGCTGCGCGACGGCCGCACCCGCGTCTGCGTCGCGACCGACGTTGCCGCGCGCGGCATCGACCTGCCGAACCTCGGCCTCGTCATTCACGCCGACCTGCCGAACAACGCCGACGTCCTGCAGCACCGCTCGGGCCGCACCGGCCGCGCGGGCCGCAAGGGCATCAGCGCGCTCCTGGTACCGCCGTCGCGGCGGCGGTTGGCGGAAACCTTGCTTAGCCGCGCCGGCATCGAAGCGGTCTGGGAAATGGCGCCGCAGGCCGAGGAAATCCGCAAGCGCGATCAGCAGCGCATGATGCAGGACGTTCTCTTCACTGAAGAGTCGACCGAGGAAGACCTGACGTTGGCGCGGACATTGCTCGCCGAAAAATCGCCGGAAGACATCGCCGCCGCACTGGCGCGGCTTTATCGTGCGCGGCTCCCCGCGCCGGAGGACATTCTCGATCCCGGCCAGCGCAGCAGCGGTTCGCGTTACGACCGCAGCGCGCGCAACGAAGGCCAGACCGCACGCGAGGAAGATCGCGCCGCACCGCGAGCGCCACGCGCGACGGGGTCTGCCAAAAAGCATTTCACGCCGGATGGCAGCGTGTGGTTTCGCGTTTCCGTCGGGCGCCAGAAGAATGCCGAAGCACGCTGGCTGCTGCCGATGATCTGCCGCCGCGGCGGCATCGAGAAGCAGGACATCGGCGCGATCAAGATTTACGAACAAAACAGCGAGTTCCAGATTTCGGCCGATGCCGCCGAGCGTTTCGCCGAACAGATCAAGCGGCCCGACAAGGAAGAAAACATCCGCATCGAGGCGATGCCGGACGGTCCGCAAGGTGCGCCCGCGCCCAGGAAATATGCCGGCAAGCCGATCGAGAACTACGCCGACAAGGTCGTGCGCGACAGCAAGCTACCTGACGAACGCCCGCGCTACGACAGCAAGCCGCGCTACGAAGGTAAGCCCCGCTATGAGGGCAAGCCGAAGTATGACGCAAAGCCATCGAGCGAAGGCGCGGCGCCCTTTGAAAGGAAGCCGCCATTCGAGAAGAAGGCTAGCTTCGACAAGAAGCGAAAATTCGAGAAGCAGCGTGACGGCAAGCCCGACTTTGCCGGCAAACCCGCATTCGCCGGAAAGCCTGCTTACGCGGGCAAGAAGCCCTTTGCCGGAAAGCCGCGACGCGAGGGCGACGCGCCGTTCGCGAAGCCACCGTTCAAGAAAAAGCCGAAGAAGAACAAGAACCACGCCTAGAAATCCGAAAGGTAATCATCGGCGGTGCGCGCTGTGCCCAGGCGCCGCAACGCGAACTTTCCTTTTCCGACCAACCCGCACTGTTTCCACGCCAAAATCGGGCGTCCGTTAAGCCCCGGTTGCGCCAGCCGCCCTCAACGCCTATCTGGCTGTGCCGGACAAACAGATCAGACGCAGCAGCGCATGACACAGCCACTTGAGCTTGGACTCGACACTTTCGGAGACGTCACCACCGGCGCGGACGGCAAGCTCCTGCCCCATGCGCAGGTAATCCGCAATCTGGTGGAAGAGGCCATGCTGGCCGACAAGCTCGGCGTCGATTTCATCGGCGTCGGCGAGCATCATCGCGCCGACTTCGCGGTGTCCGCGCCTGAAGTCGTGCTGGCCGCCATCGCCGGCTGCACCAGGCGCATTCGCCTCGGCTCCGCCGTAACCGTGCTGAGTTCGGACGACCCCATTCGCGTATTCCAGCGTTTCTCGACGCTCGATGCGGCATCGAACGGACGCGCCGAGGTCATTCTGGGCCGCGGTTCGTTCACCGAGTCCTTTCCGTTGTTCGGATTTGAATTGAGCCAGTACGAACAGTTGTTCGAGGAAAAGCTCGACCTGTTTGCCGCGCTGCTCACGGGAGAAGCCGTGACGTGGAAAGGCACCATTCGTCCGCCATTGACCAACCAGCGCGTCTTCCCGGCCATCGAGAAGGGCACACTCAAGACCTGGATCGGCGTCGGCGGTAGCCCGGAATCCGTGGTACGCGCCGCGCAATATAATCTGCCGTTGATGCTCGCGATCATCGGCGGCGATCCCAAACGTTTCAAACCCTACGTCGATCTTTATCATCGCGCTTATGCGCAGCTTGAAAAGCCGGTGCAGCCGATTGGCTTGCATTCGCCGGGCTATGTCGCCGATACCGACGAACAGGCGCGCGCCGAACTGTGGCCGGACTACAAGAAGATGCGCGACCGGATCGGCGCGGAACGCGGCTGGCCGCCGATGGCGGAAAAGGAATTCGAGAGCGAGGCCGAGCATGGCTCGCTCTACGTGGGCTCGCCGGAAACCGTTGCGCGCAAGATCGCCACGACCGCGACCGCGCTTGGCATCCAGCGTTTCGACATGAAATACAGCGCGGGGCCTTTGCCGCACGACAAGCTCATGCGCAGCATCGAGCTTTACGGCAGCAAGGTCATTCCGCGCGTGCGTGAACTGATGGCCGGCGCGAAGGCCACAGCTATGGCAACACCATGAACCTCGCCGAAGACAGCGCGCTGGTTCTGTTCTCGGGCGGGCAAGATTCTGCAACCTGCCTCGCGTGGGCGCTCGACCGTTTCAAGCATGTCGAGACCATCGGCTTCGACTACCGGCAGCGCCACTTGGTCGAGCTTTCCTGCCGCGACAACATTCTGGAAACGCTCGCGCAGGATTTCCCGCAATGGGCGGGTCGCATCCACGACAGCCATACGATCGACCTGGGCCTCCTGGGCGAGATCAGCGACGCCGCGCTGACGCGCGACGTCGCCATCCGCATGAGTGAGAACAATCTTCCCAATACGTTTGTGCCGGGCCGCAACATCCTGTTCCTGACCATCGCCGCCTGCGTCGCCTACCGGCGCGGCATCAAGCACATCGTCGGCGGCATGTGCGAGACGGACTATTCCGGCTATCCCGATTGCCGCGACGACACCATCAAGGCGCTGCAGGCGGCGCTGAACCTCGGCATGGACACGCGCTTTGTGCTGCACACGCCGCTGATGTGGATCGACAAGCAGCGGACGTGGGAACTTGCTGAAAATTTGGGCGGCAAAAAACTGGTCGAGATGATCGTCGAGCAATCCCATTCGTGCTATCAGGGCGACCGCACGCAGCGGCATTCTTGGGGATACGGCTGTGGCGCCTGCCCCGCCTGCCAGCTTCGCGCCGACGGCTTCACGCGTTACCAATCGGGTTTGAAGAGCAAGACGTAAAATGAACAAGACACGCACCGAAGGCTTCATCTACCTCGCTGGCTTCATCGCCTGCATTCCGATGGCGAACTGGCTGATCGGCCATGTTGGCACGATCTGCCCGCCCAATAATCCGTGCCTCGTTCCGGTCGCGCCGGGATTGATGGCGCCGAGCGGCGTGCTGATGATCGGTCTTGCACTGGTGTTGCGCGATCTCGTCCAGCGCCGGCTCGGTCCTGCGTGGTCGCTTGGCGCCGTCGTAGTAGGCGCAGCGCTGTCCGGCCTGATTGCGCCGCCGTCGCTGGTCATCGCATCGGCCGTCGCGTTCCTGTTCTCGGAAATCGCGGATTTTCTGGTTTATACGCCGCTGCAGGCAAAGCGCTTCGTCACTGCGGTTATTCTCAGCAGCCTTGCGGGACTTGTCATCGACAGCGTGCTGTTTCTTTATCTGGCGTTTGGCAGCCTTGATTTTCTGGCCGGACAGATCGTTGGCAAGGCCCTGATGGTGCTGGCGTCGCTGCCGTTCGTCTACTGGCTGCGCGTGCGCGATGCGCGCATGGCGAACCAGACCTGAATCAATCGACCATAATCCTGGCAGCCGTAATCACCGGCGTCCATTGCTCGGCGCTCTGGCGGATCAGTTCGCGCATGTCCGCAGGCGACGAGCCAAGCGGCTCCGCCATCAGGCCCCTGATGCGGTCGGAAGTTTCCTTTTCCTTCATGCCCGCGTTGATGGCGTCTGAAATCTTTTTGGTGATTTCAGCGGGCGTTCCCGGCGGTGCGACCATGCCCATCCAGGTGTCGGCATAAGCGCCGGGCAGGATTTCAGCCAACGTCGGCACGTTGGGGAATTCCGGCAGCCGCGCGCGGGAACCGACTGCAAGCAGCTTCAGCTTGCCGCCCTCGACTGAAGCCTTGGTGGCGAGCAGGTAATCGGCCAGCACATCGACCTGACCGGCCAGCAGGTCCGTGATCGCCGGCGCGCTGCCGCGATATGGCACCTGCGTCGTCTCGACCTTGGCGAGGGTGTTGATCATTTCCATCGTCAGGTGGCCGGTCTGGCCCTTGCCCTGCGAGGCGTAATTGATTTTGCCCGGGTTGGCCTTCGCGAACGCAATCAGTTCAACTAGCGAGTTATAGGCCAGATCCGGCTTGCCGAGCAGCACCACCGGATAGCGCGCGATCACGCTCACCGGCTCGAAGGTGCGCGTATCGAAGTTCATCTTGGGAAACAGCAGATGGCTCACGCTGAAGGTGAGCTGCGGTGCGACCAACAGCGTGTAGCCGTCGGGTGCCGAGCGCCACACCGCCTCGGTTCCGACCAGACCGCCGACGCCGCCGGGGCGATTTTCAACCACGACCTGCGCGTTCAATCCGGTGCGGATTTTATCGGCGGCGATGCGCGCCAGAATGTCGGCGGTGCCGCCCGCCGGCAACGGCACGACAATCGTGATGGTGCGCGCGGGATAGGTCTGCGCGGCGGCCGGAGCCGCCACGAAGGCGAACATGCACAGAGCAGGAGCGATCAACCTTGCAAGCTTCACCATCAATCGCTCCTCCCGTTTATCAAGACGGCATTCGCCGCTTCAGCCCGAGCTTACTTCGTAACGATCAGCGCATCGAGCGCCAAAACGCCCTTGCCCTTGGCATAGGCGACCAGCGGATTGACGTCGATCTCCATGATTTCCGGCATCGTGCGCATCAACTGGCCGATGGCCATGACCACCTTGGCCACCGCTTCGACGTCGACCGCCGGCGAACCACGGAATTCGCCGAGCAGCTTGGCGGCTTTCAGCTTGTGCAGTTCGGCAATTATGGCGTCCTTGCCGAGATCGGCCGGGATGAGACGCACGTCGCCAATGGCTTCGACCATGACGCCGCCCAGACCGACCAGCACCGCCGGACCCCACTTCGGATCGCGCTTGGCGCCGACGACGAGTTCGAGCCCCTTCGGTGACATCTTCTCGACCAGCGCGCCATCGAGCGTGATGTCCGGCGCGTGCTTCTTGACGTTATCGTAGAGCCTGGTCCACGCGGCGCGCAGCGCAGCATCGTCCGCAATGTTGAGTAGCACGCCACCGGCTTCGGTCTTGTGCGCGAGCTTGGCGGCCTGCGCCTTCAGCACGACCGGGTAGCCAATCTTGTTGGCGATGGTGACCGCCTCGTCGGCAGACTTTGCCAGTCCGCCTTCCGGCACCTTGATGCCGGCAGCAGCAAACACCTGCTTGCCGAGATACTCGACCTGCGGACCGCTGCCGAGTTTCGGCAGATTCGCAATCGGTGTCGCCGGCGTTACTGTCTTGGCGGCTTCGACGGCCTTGCCGTGTTCGGTCGCCTTCGCCATCGCGCGCAAGGAGCGTTCCGAAGAACGCGAGACAATGATGTTGTTGTCCCTGCCGAGCTGGACGAACTCCGGCGCCAATGCCGACGTATCGCCGAGTACCGAGAACACCAACGGCTTCTTTGAAGTCTTGGCGGCGGCGATGATGCCCTTCATGTATTTCACCGACTGCTCGGGACCGCCGACCGTGATCGAGATCACGACGCTGCCGAGCGCTGGATCGTCGATCAGCGCCTGCGTGCCATAGCCGACGAGATCGGGTTCCCAGATCGGCTGGGTCGTCAGGTCGAGCGGATTCTTCGGCGTCACGAATGACGGCAAACGCTTCCTGAGCATTTCTTCCGACGGCTTCGACAGCGGCGGCACTTCAAAGCCGATGGTTTCGCAGAAGTCGTGCGCGATGGCGCAGAACGCGCCCGAGAACGTCAGGACGCCGACACCCTTGGTCGGCGGTTCGGGATAGCGCGTGAGGATTTCCGCCGTGTCGGCGAGTTCGTCGAGCGTCTCCACAAATGCAATGCCGGCATGCGCGACCAGCGTGCGCATCACGGCGTGGTTGCCGGCGAGCGCGCCGGTGTGCGAGTTGGCGGCTTCCTGCGCGGCGGCGCTGCGGCCCGGATGCATCATGACCACCGGCTTGCCGGCGGCGCGCGCCTTCTTGGCGACGGGGAGGAACTCAGCCGGACGGCGGACGTCTTCGGCGTAAAGCACGATGGCCTTGGTCGCCTTGTCGAGAATGAAATACTCGATGAAATCGACGAGGTCGGGACCGGCTTCGTTACCCGGCGAGATCGTGAACGAGGTCGGGATATTGCGGCCTTCGAATGCCTGGCGTAGATGCGCCATGAATCCACCGCTCTGCGACAGGATCGCCACCGCCGAAACATCCGGATCGGGGATCTTCGCAATCGGCGCTGCGCTCGCGAAACCGATCTGCAAGCCATCGACGAAGTTGCTGTAGCCAAGGCAGTTCGGGCCGAGCATCGAAATATTGCCCTCGGCTGCGATCCTGATGAGCTCTTCCTGACCTGCCGTATTGCCGACTTCCGCGAAACCCGACGCGAAGACAACGACCGCGCGAACCTTGCGCCGTGCGCAGGCTTCAAGCGCCTCCTTCACGCCCGCCGCAGGCAGCGTGAAAACCGCAAGGCCGATGCCTTCCGGCAGTTCGTCAACGCTGGTGTGGACCTTGCGGCCCTCGATCTCGCCGCCGCTGCGGCCGACCAGATGGATGTCGCCTTGAAACTTATTGAGTGTAAGATTGGCCAGAACCGTATGACCGGCTGAACCCGGCTTTGAGGAAATGCCAACCACCGCCACCGATCTGGGCCGCATCAACCGCTCGACAGCTTCGGCTCCCCGAGGTCCATCGATACGCTTATCGGTGACAGCCATTGTGCGCTCCTTGATTTGTTATAGAAGATAACAGTACGGTTGGGCTACTCTCTAACGGGCAAGGCTCAAAGGGGCAAGCGGCCGGGCACCAACGCCGGCCGGGAAAAATCTGGAGAAGGTTATGGCAGACGAACGCGTTTCATACGAACTCGATGGCCAGGTCGCCTTGATCGGCCTCGACCGTCCGGCAAAGCGCAACGCGCTCAACGACGAAATGATCAAATTGCTGCGGGCCGCGATCTTCAAGGCCGGCGAAGAAGCCCGCGCAGGGGTCATTTTCTCCCATGGCGACAACTTTTCCGCCGGTCTCGACCTCGCAGAGGCGCTGACCTGGATGGACCCAAATGCAAAAAAGCGTAACCGGCGCGGACGTTGGCACCGCCCGTTCGACCTGATCGCGCGTGGCGCGATCCCGTGGGTTGCGGCGTTGAACGGCGCCTGCATCGGCGGCGGCCTTGAGCTTGCGTCGGCCTGTCATATCCGTGTTGCGGACGACACGACGTTTTTCGCCTTGCCGGAAGGCCAGCGCGGCATTTTCGTCGGCGGCGGCGGCTCTGTCCGCATCTCGCGCCTGACCGGCTATGCACGCATGGCAGATATGATGCTCACCGGACGCGTCCTCACCGCGGACGAGGGTGAGCGGTACAACCTTTGCCAGTACCGCACACCCAAGGGCGAGTCGCTCGCACGCGCGAAATCGCTCGCCAAGCGCATCGCGGAAAACGCGCTGCAATCGAACTGGGCTGTCACCAATGCGCTGCCGCGCATCATGGACCTCAACCACGAAGACGGCCTGTTCATGGAACAGCTCACCGGCGGCGCCATGCGCGAGATCTCGTCGGAAGGCTTCGACCGCATCAAGACATTCGTCGAAGGCAAGGCCAAGCGGCTTGCGGAACCCGGCAAGTCGGGCGACGAATAAGCATCCGTTCGCACGAACACGGCAAGAACCCGGTTTTGAGGAAACGCAAGCATGGCCATGCATGATGTGGCGGTCGTCGGCTACGCCGAGACCAAGATCGTCGAAAAGGCGGATCGCGACATCTGGGAACTCCAGGCCGATATTCTCGAATCCCTGTTGGAAAAAACGGGATTCGAGAAAAACGAAATCGACGGCCTGATCCTCTCCTCGTCCATGACCGGCGCCGGCAACGCATTCTGGTCGCAGACCACCGCCGACCAGCTCGCGCTCGAACTCGACTTCTGCCAGACCGTCGATATCGGCGGCTGCTCGCCGACCGGCGCGCTCGCACGCGCGTGCATGGCCATCGACGCCGGCATGTGCACCACCGTGCTGTGCCTCTATGCCGATACGCAGGCGTCCGAAGCCAATCGCCAGCGTCCACGTTCGGCGTTCGGCGAATGGCAGCAGCCGACGGGCTATCTCGGGCCGCCGGCGGCATTCGGACTGCTGAGCAAACGCTACGAACACCAGTTCGGTCTGGATTTCTCTGCCCTTGCCAAGCTCGCGGTGGCGCAGCGCGGCCACGCCGTCCTCAACGATCTGGCGTGCGAGAAGCTGCGCAAGCCGATCACCATCGACGACTATCTCAATTCACGCATGATCGCCGATCCGGTGCGCCTTTTGGACAGCGTGATGGTGTGTGACGGCGCCAGCGGACTTCTGGTTACGTCGAAGAAAAATGCCGAGAAGCGCGGCATCGCCAAATGCGTGGTGCCGGTCGGCTATGGCGAGCGCACCAACTACCGCGCCCGCGACAACATCGTCGATATCACCGAGACGGGCCACCTGCCCGCCGGCGCACGCGCCTTCGCGCAGGCCGGATTGAAGGCATCCGACATCGCCTCGTTCCACCCCTATGACGATTTCATCATCGCCATCATGCTGCAGCTCGAAATGCTCGGCTTCTGCAAGCACGGGCAAGGCTGCGACTTTATTCATGCCCACGACTTCACCCACACCGGCGACCTGCCGCTCAACACCGGCGGCGGACAGATTTCCGCAGGCCAGGCCGGCCTCGCCGGCGGCGGCACCAACCTCATCGAAGCGGTGCGGCAACTGTTCGGCGAAGGCGGCAAGCGTCAGGTCAAGAACACGAAGAACGCGCTTGTCACCGGCATCGGCGGCATTCCCTATGGCCGCAACTGGCAATCCAGTGTCGTCATGATTTTGACGCCGAACGCGTGAGGCATCAGATGTCCGCTCAACAAGACGCCATCAAAGACACCCTCGCCGTCAAACGCGAGCCGCCGCAGTGGCGCACGTTCTCCAAGACCTACTGGGATGCGACGCGCGAGAAGAAGCTGCTGCTGCAGTACGATCCGCGCGCCAAGCGCTACCAGCACTATCCGCGCCCGGCGGGCATCGTCACCGGCCACCGCGCGCTCGAATGGCGCGAAGTCACCGGCAAGGGCGAGATCTTCAGCTACACGATTGCACGGCTCACCCGTGAACCGTTCGCCGGCCATGAGCCGTTCTTCCTGGTCCTCGTCACGCTCGACGAAGGCGTCAATGTGATGGCCAACATGGTCAGTTGCGGCATGGACGACATGAAGATCGGGCTGCGGGTAAGGCCGCATTGGGCGCCGCTGTCGAACGGCACGCATCTACTGATGTTTGAGCCTGACCGCTAACGCGCGACCCTGCTCACACAGCCGGATCGTGATGGGTTTTGGACGGCGGCCCGTTACCGCGCCAGCGCTCACAAGCCGCTCACGCTCAAGTCACTTGCAAGTCATCTGCAAGTCACTTGCCTGCCGCGGCCGGACACCCTTAATCCCGGGTTAAGCTGCATTTTGCTAGGGTATTGGGCCAAGGGCTGAACCCTAGGCTGACCCCGGCTAATTTCCGGCCAGCAGCCGGATTTGCCTTGATACTGCCCCATCTACACGGAACAACACGGGCTGCGGCGCCGTTGCGATTTCCGCGCCGCGTGAGTGTAAAATATGACCTTCAAAGCCGTCACCGCCCTTGCTTTTGTCCTCGGTCTGGCCGCCTTCGCGGGTCCGGCAGCCGCGCAGATGGGCGCGCCGCCGCAAGGTGCGATGCCTGGCGCATCGATGCCGCCGGGCAGCCTGCCGGACGATGACGATGACAGCGATACGCTGACCCAGACCGCCCCGGCGCCGGGCGGCTTCTCCTCGCAAATTCAGGCCCAGCCGTTGCCGCCGGTTGGCAGCGGACCCGCCGCGCCGTCCTATTCGTCGATAGCGCCCGGCAACAACGAGCCACGCTATTCGTCTGCTCCGGTAGACCTCAACGCACCGGGCCGCGGCGCGCCGCCGCCCGCCGCTGCGTTCGGCGGTCCCGGACCGGCCCCGAACGCCTATCCGGATTCCAACCGTCAGGGTTTTGCGCCCGCAGGATTGCGCCCGCCGGGCGATATCGAGGGCGCAACTGCCGGCGTGATGACCGCGCCGCGTGGCGCGATGCCGCCGGCTGCGCCCGGCATGACGCCGCAGAACACGTCGCTGCCGGCCGGCAATGCCGCGTCCGCGCTGCCGCCCGACTATCTGCCCGAAGAAGGCCAGCCGAAGGAATTACCAGCGCACCTGCGCCGTCAGGAAGTCCAGTACTGGACCAAGGAGCCGGTCGGCACGATCATCATCGATACGCCGAACACGTACCTCTATCTCGTGACTGGAGAAGGCAAGGCGATGCGCTACGGCATCGGCGTCGGCCGCGAAGGCTTCACCTGGGCCGGCAAGGAAAAGATCAGCCGCATGGCCGAGTGGCCGGACTGGTTCCCGCCGTCGGAAATGATCGAGCGCCAGCCCTACCTGCCGCGCTTCATGGCGGGCGGCGAAAGCAATCCGCTCGGCGCGCGCGCGCTCTACATCGGCAAGACGCTGTACCGCATCCACGGCACCAACCAGCCATCGACCATCGGTTCGTTCGTGTCGTCGGGCTGCATCCGCCTCATCAACAACGACATCGAGGACCTCTACGCGCGCGTGAAGCCCGGCACCAAGATCGTCGTGCTGCCCGGCAGCCCGCCGGCAACCGCAGCGAAGGGCGCACCGGCTTCGGCCACCGCGTCGAACCCGGCTCCCCAGGCGCGCTAAGGCGCGCTTAAGTTTTCCACTCCAGCGTTGACGTCATTCCTCATGGCGCGCACCATGCGCCATGAGGTTTTCATGACGCGCATCCTTGCCTTGCTCTGTTTCGGCTTGCTGTCGCTTGGCCCGGCACACGCCGCCAATGCACTGGCGTCGAACGTCGCGCCGCTCGCCTTCGGCATGTCGCAGCAGCAGGCCTCCGACGCGCTCGGCGCGCCGCTCACTTACATCTCCGGCCGTCCCGGCCATGAAATCTACTTCGCCGCCCGCGACGCCCGCACGCCCGGCTATCCGGTCGGCGAGGCCATCGTGCTGCAATTCCGCCGCGGCGCGCTGACCGGCTGGAAGCAGGACTGGCGCATCCGCAAGCCGTGGTTGCTTTGAGACAGGTTGTTTTCGCAACCGCGGCAGCCTATCTCCACTGCGCATGATACCGCTTTCCGTCCTCGACCTCTCCCCTGTCACTTCCGGCGGCTCCGGTCCGATCGCGCTGCGCAACAGCCTCGATCTCGGCCAGCTGGCGGATCGTCTTGGCTACACGCGCTACTGGGTCGCCGAACATCACAACCTGCCGTCGATTGCGAGTTCCGCGCCGGAAATCATGATCGGACAGATCGCCGCGATCACGAAGCACATCCGTGTCGGCTCTGGCGGCGTCATGCTGCCGAACCACGCGCCGCTGATGGTCGCCGAACGCTTCAAGATTCTCGAAGCATTGTTCCCCGGGCGCATCGACCTAGGTCTTGGCCGCGCACCGGGCACCGACCAGATCACCTCGATTGCCTTGCGCCGCCGCCAGGAAGTCCGCGAAGGCGACGACTTCCTTGAGCGCTTTCAGGAATTGCTGCTGCTCGAACAGAACGGCTTTCCGCCGCAGCATCCGTTCAGCAAGGTCAAGGCGATGCCGCAGGATGTGCCGCTGCCGCCAATCTGGCTCCTCGGCTCCAGCGACTACAGCGCGCAACTGTCGGCACAGATCGGCGTCGGCTTTTCGTTCGCGCATCACTTTGCAAGTCACGATGCCGACGATGCGATGCTGAAATACCGCAACCAGTTTCAGCCCGGTGCGTTGAAAAAACCGCATGCGATCCTCGGCACCGCCGTCATCTGCGCCGACACCGATGCGGAAGCCGACCGGCTCGCCACCACCGTCGATCTCAATTTCGTGCGGCGTGCACGCGGCGAATACCTGCCGCTCGCAAGCCCGGAAGAAGCAACGGCATTCGACTATGCGCCGGTTGACCGCGAGCGCATCCGCCACAACCGCGCGCGCATCAGCATCGGCTCGCCGAAAACCGTGCGCGCCAAACTCGATACGCTGATCGCGGCGACGCAGGCCGACGAGGTGATGGTGACGACGATGATCTATGACCACGCAGCCCGCCGCCATTCCTATGAATTGCTGGCGCAGGAATTCGGGCTGACGCCGCGCTAAAACTTGATCGTTAAACCGGGACCGTTGCCGCGACCACAGTGCACTCCCTCTCCCCGCTTGCGGGGAGAGGGTTGGGGTGAGGGGCATCTTTCAATGCTGCGCCGGGGGGGCGCCCCCCCCCCCCCCCCCCCCCCCCCCCCCCCCCCCCCCCCCCCCCCCC
>CANJBX010000076.1 GCA_947472885.1 Hyphomicrobiaceae bacterium | reverse complement strand
TCGCAGAACGCAAACGCATCAAACATGCAACTATCGCAAACCGTCGCTTGCAGCACCGACTGCAGGCCGCCTAAACTCTAACCCTGATGAGCCAGAGCCTCTCTTCTCGAAACGCCTGATCAGTCTCAAATTGCCTGACGACGGACATAAAATTGCGCGCATCCATATACCATAAGGGTCCCCCACAAGGGCTCTGTGGGGCGTATATGCGGCCTGGCTCGGCGGCTGGTTGCAGGTCTGGCTCGGGCTACCGGGTCGATCCGGTCCGCATACGATAGCTTTGGGCGGGGTATGGGAACGTGCAACGCCGTCCACCTCGTTCCATGATCTTTTGCGTAGCAAAAAGTGTAGCGATCCTCGAGTTATTTTAAAATTACTTTGAAATTTCAAATGGATAAGAGGCGAGTTGGAATCTAGGTTCCTCCTTTCGGCCCGACCAGCCCGCCTCCCGACTAGAATGCGTTATTCGCATTCGCGCTGCGAATATTTGCCCGGGCGAAGAATCTGGGCGGCGTATCGAGACGCGCGACGACGACGATGCGCTCGATCTCCCCGCGCATGAAGGCGTGCAGGAACTTCGGATAATCCTTGAAGGAAATGCAGCCGTTCGACTGGCCGCTCGGACCGAGCATGTAGGAATGCGCGAGGATGCCGTCGCGGTTGAACATGCGGTCGTCATCGACGGGTGTCATGCGAATGGCCTGCACGCCGTGGAACAGTGCTTCCCTCAGCCGCAAATTGTAGGTGTTCGGCGGCGTGGCGCCGCGGTTTTTCTGGCGCACATGGCGCGGGTTATCCATCAGCGCGCCCAGTCCCGAATGCGCCTCCATCCGCTCGCCGTTCGGCAGGTAAACCGTCTGCGCCGTGATGTCGTAGATCGCCGTCTTGGGCGCATGAGCCCCTTCATCCCCGGTTCCGGCGTCGCCGGCACGCGGAAGTGCAGCCAACCGGATTCGCGGCTGCGGCAACGGTACTGGAGATGCCCCGGTCTGCACCGGCGGGATTGTGGTGACGCCAACCGAGGCAACACCGGCGGTCGCGGGCTTCGGCAACGATCTCCCGAGCGAGCCGGTATGTTCCGGATCCGCGGCAGCCTGATCCATGGCGGGCGATCTTGGCGATGCCACGCGCGATGCGCCGAGCCGGTCCTGAACCTTGACGCTGGCGGCATCGAGGATCGGATGGGCCGGAGTTGCATCGGCGACGCGCGCGGCTTCCGGCGGCGGTGCGCTGGCGACGGTAATGGTGGGCGACGACGGTATGAGGTCCGCGATGACCGGCCACCGTGTTCCGATGGCGCCGCCGGACAAATCCACGTGCGCCAGCTGGGCCTGCGGCAGGGCGAGGCTGGCAACAGGCTGTATGTTCGCTTGTGCTTGCAGGAAAGCTGAGGACGTTCGACCGACCCCGATCACAACGGCTGTAATCGAGAACAGCACGATCACAACGGCCAGCAAGCCGACCGTCAGCGTTTTGAAAACGCTCCGGTGCCGGGATACGGAGTCGCGCCGCGGCGGTTGCCTGACGTGCAACAAGGAACTGGTCGCATACGTCATGGAACGCGCTACTCAACATCTACAGAACGCTTTGAGGATGCTTGAGGGTGGTTAAGTAGGCGTAAATCGCGGCGGCGATTGGCGGCAAATGCGGCCCTATTCCGTGAAAATCCCGGCTTTTCAGGAGCGGCGGGTCCGGTTGGCGGGCGGGCAAGCCGGATAGTCCCGGCTGCATTCAAAAGCACAACGCCGGCGGGAATCCCGCCGGCGTTGTGTTGACTGAAATGGCAGCAGCGTTATTGCGGCTCGATCTTGGCCGCCTTCACGATCGGTCCCCACAGCGCGATATCGGCTTGCAGGCGCGCCGCGGCAGTCTTGCCATCCTCGCTCATCGGGAACGAGCCGACGGTCGCGAGGAACTTCCCGGCCTCTTCGGTGGCGCTGATCTTGTTCATCCAGCCGCCGACCTTGGCGACGATTTCAGGCGGCGTGTCCTTGGGGAAATAGACGCCCCACCACGGCGCAAGTTCGAAGCCCTTGAGGCCCGCTTCGTCCATGGTCGGGACATCCGGCAGCGACGGATGACGCTTGGCGGTGGTCACTGCCAGCGCGCGGATCTTGCCCGCCTTGATGGCGCCGGCGGCGAACGTGCCGTCCATGATCTGGAAATCCAGCGTGCCGTTTTCGACGTCCGGCAGCGAGTCCGGCGCGGTGCGGTACTGCACCTGCGTCGCCTCGAAGCCGACCTTCTGGCGATAATATTCAGTCGTGATGATCGCCATCTGGTTGGTGACGCCGTAGCGGTTGCGGGGATTCTTCTTGAGAAACTCGTTGAGGTCCGCAAGCGTCTTGTGCGGTGAATCCTTGTTCACCACGACGACGAACGCGATCTGCGCGAACGATGCCGCCGGCACGAAGTCCTTGACGGTGTCGAACGGCAAGTCCTTGAACAGGAACCGGCTGCCCGCCATGTTCGAATTGGCGACGAACAGCATGGTGTAGCCGTCGGGCTTGGCGGTCGCGACAAGACCGACCGCGATGTTGCTGTTGGCGCCCGGCTTGTTTTCGACGATGAACGACTGCCCGCTCACATCACCGAGCTTGGCGACAAAGAAACGGCCGAGGATGTCCGCACCGCTGCCGGCCGGAAAGCCGATCAGCACGCGTACCGGACGGCTCGGATATTCCTGCGCAAAAGCCGGTACAGCGGCCGCGGCCAGGCCGAGGACGGCGCTGACGCCAGCCGCAACAACTCCACGTCGATTGATCATGTTCACTCCCTGGAATTCCATTTCGGCCGCCGGCTCAAAGACCGGAAAAAACAGCCCTTGTGAAGGTGAAATGTAGACCACGCGCCACCCGCCCGCTCAAGCGCCGGAAGGCGCATAAACGCGGCGGATTGTCGCTAAATCCGGTTGTCGTTAAGCCGCCTTTTTGACCTTGGGCATGATCTCGCTCGCCAGCAATTCGACCGAGCGCAGCGAAGCCTCATACGGCAGATTGCCGAACGCGAGACGGCACATCAGGTAATTGATGCCGCAGTCGGCGACCTGCTTTTCGATCATCTCGCCGACCTGCTGGGCGGTTCCGGCCATGATGAAGCCGCGGCGCACCGCCTCCTCGTAATCCGCCGTATAGGTGGCGAGCGGCGCCTTCACACCCTTCTTGTTCCAAAGCATGATGAAGCTCTCGAACCATGCGCCATACGCCGCCTTGCAGAGCCGCGTCGCCTCGGCCTCGGTATCGGCCACCACGATGTGACGGTTCATGCCGATGGTCAGCTGCTGGCTGCCATGCGCCTTCGACCACTGCTCGCGATACACATCGGTCAACGCACGCACCTGTTGCGAAGCGCCGTTGCAGACCATGTTGATCTTGTTCTTGACCGCATTGGGGATCGCTTCCGGCGTGCCGATGCCGAGCCACAGCTGCGGATGCGGCTTCTGGAACGGCTTGATCGCAACCGGCGTGTCCTTGTAGCTGTAATGCTTGCCTTCGAAATTCAACGTGTCGCTGGTGAACGCCTGCATCACGATGGCGGTGGCTTCAGCATAGATCGAACGGGAGTCGTTCGGGTTGACGCCATAGTATTCGATTTCGATCGGCGACACGCCGCGGCCAAGCCCGAGTTCGAGGCGTCCGCCGCTCAACTGGTCGAGCATGCAGATGTCTTCGTAGGCGCGCAGCGGATTCTGCAAGGTCAGGATGTAAACCAGCGGCCCGAGCCGCATGCGCCTGGAGCGCTGCGCAACTGCCGACAGAAACACCGCCGGCGACGGCGCCATGCCGAGCGGCGTCGCGTGGTGCTCTGCGAGGTGGTAGCAGTAAAAGCCGGATCGGTCGTAAGCCTCGATCAGCTTGAGACGCTCTTCGTACTGCTGCGAGAGCGGCACGGCGGAGTTGATATCCATGTGATCGAATACGCCGAATTTCATCGTTCCCACCCTGCCCGGATTATGGAGCATGAATATCGAAATGCCGCTGGAGACGCCATGATTATCTCCCGCTGCATCGCAGGGTTGCGCGAGGATTGGCCGATGAACCGGGCTATTTGGACCGTACCGGACGGCAGTGATAGTCCACCACCAGTTTTGCGGTCGTTACCTTCAGACGCTCGTAACTCGCCAGACACTGCTCGACGTCGGCCATGCTCATCGCGTGATTGCGGGCGCGCAATTGCAGGACGAGATTCACATCGGACCACAAAAGCCCGGCGGTCTTGAAAATGCTCAGCAACAATTCGGTGCGCTCCTGCAGCAACGCCCGTTCAATGGTGGCGACCGGCATGTTCGCCAGCAGTGACAGGACCACGACCGTCTCCTCGAATTTTCCCGTGGTCGCGAACTCGCTGAGATCCGAACTGCTGATCCTGTCTCCAATACAGCGTTCCGTAACAACCTTGCGCGCCCTGGAATATTCATAAGAACTGGCGATGGATTGCGCCTGGGTCTTGTTCGTCACTTCACGCACGACGCGGCGAATTTCCTCCGCAGCCTGCGGATTGGCCCGTTCAAGCTTGGTGCGCACGCTCTCCGACGCCACCGTCAGCAGCTTGAGAAAATGATGGCGCGGCATTTCCGATCGCAGGCCGACGCCGGAAGCGATCTGGTCGTCGCCATCGGAACGCTGCACCAGAATGGCGAAGCCGGAATTGGAAAATAACGCACCTGCATTCGCAACCGCGCTGAGCACGACGGTCTTGTCGCCACGCTCGACCAATACGTCAGTGATGGATGTCGCAATTTTCTTGCGGCGCGAGATCGCCAGCAAGTGACCCTGCCCCCTGATGCGCGCCGCCGCGACCAGCACCGCCTCATTCAGGCGCTCCGATTGCGTCAGCACCGGACCGGCAACATCAATCTCTTCATCGGCAGCCAGGGAATTGACGACCTTGGGCGGCGCATTCGGAATCACCGCCAGCCGTTGCGCCAGCAACACGCGCGCGGAAACCTCGATCTGCACAGCAAGGCGTGCGATCACGTCATCAAACAGGGAAACCTGTTCTTCAGTAAAGTTAGGCGCCTGCGCAACGAACAGATCCGTGACATAGCGCAACGACTCTGCACGATGCGACGCCGGACGCTTCGCCACCGCCGATTCGATATCCCTGATCAGGCTTTCCTGGCCGTTCAACATTACGCTAATCCGGACTTCTGTCCGTCCTTCAAGTTATGTGGCGGCAATAGGACGCCGCGGTTTACTTACGCCGCCTGCTCGTCCTTGCGTACCTGCATGAAGTCCACGTCCTGCAGCGGCTTGGGACGCGCCAGCAGATAGCCCTGTAACTGATCGACACCGGCCGCGCGCAGCAGGTCGAGCTGTTCTTCGGTCTCGACACCTTCCGCCGTCGTCAGGATATTCAACCCGCGGCCAAGCCCGGTGATGGCGCAGACAATCGCCGCGCAATCCGCCCGGTTCGACAGTTCACTGACAAACGAACGGTCGATCTTGATCTTGTCGAACGGAAACATCCGCAGATAGCTCAGCGACGAATAGCCGGTGCCGAAGTCGTCCAGCACAACGGAAATTCCAAGGCTCTTGAACTGATGCAGCATGGTCAGGTTGTTGGCGGACTTTTGCAGCAGCACCGATTCCGTGATTTCAAGTTCAAGCCGCTCAGGCGCAAGCCCGGACTCCATCAGCACGTCCGTGACCATTTCCATGAGGTTGCAGTTACGGAACTGCGCCGGCGACAAGTTGACCGCCACCTTGATGTGATCCGGCCAGTTCGCCGCATCGCTGCAGGCCTTGCGCAAGATCCATTCGCCGAGCGGCACGATCATGCCGACTTCCTCGGCGATGGCGATAAATTCGCCCGGATGCACCATGCCCCGCTGCGGATGACGCCAGCGCACCAGCGCCTCGGCGCCGCACGGCTCCCGCGTGCCCGCGGCGAATACCGTCTGGTAGTGCAGCTCGAATTCCTCATGCGCGATGGCGTTGCGCAAATCGACCTGAAGCTCATGACGGGCGCGGGCTTCGGCATCCATTGCCATGTCGAACAGCCGGAATCCGTTGCGGCCTTCAGCCTTGGCGCGATAGAGCGCAAGATCGGCATTCTTCAGCAACCCATCGGCCTCGGTGCTGTCGTCCGGCGCCAGCACGATGCCGATGCTGGTGCCGATGACAATGTGATGGCCCTCGATCTCGTAAGGAGCGCTGATGGCTTCCAGCATCTTGTTGGCAAGGATGATCGCGTTCTCGCGCTGATTGCCCTCGGCAATCTGAACCAGCGCAAATTCATCGCCGCCCAGCCGCGCTACCGTATCGGTTTCGCGCGTGCATGACCGCAACCTGTCTGCCACCGCCTTGAGCAGTGCATCGCCAATCGGATGCCCCAACGAGTCGTTGACCGCCTTGAACAGGTCGAGATCGAACATGAAGACCGTGAACTTCTCGCCGCGGCGGCGTGAACGGGCGAGCGCCTCTTCCATTTTCTCAAGAAGCTGCATGCGATTGGCGAGGCCGGTCAGGGCGTCGTGACGCGCCATGAACGCCATGTTTTCTTCGGCGCGGCGGCGCTCGGTAATGTCGTCGTGCGTCACGACCCAGCCGCCGTTCGGCATCGGCTGCTGCACGGCGTAAATGGTGCGTCCGTCGGTGGTCTCGATCAACTGGCTGGAAGTCTTGCCCAGCGAGATCGTGTCGATGATGTCTTCGCAATACTGCACCGGATCGCCGTCGAACAGGCCGACTTCCTTGCGATGCTCGATCAACCGGCGCAACGAGCAGCCGGGCCGCACCACCTTGCGCGACAGTCCATACATCTTGATGTAGCGGTCATTGACCACGACGATGGCCGCATGCTCGTCGAACATGCAAAGGCCATGGGTGATGTTGTTGAGCGCGGCGTCGATCTGCATGTTCGCCGACGCAAGCTGGTCGGCCTGTTGCGCCAGCAGCTTCTCGCGCTCGACCAGTACGGCTTCCGAAGTTGAAAGACGGCGGAACTGCCGGGTCAGCGCGGCCAGCAGATAGACGCTGCAGCACAGGATCAACAGCGTCCCCGCCGCGATGAAAGTGGCCCGGCGGCGCCAGTTGGCAAACGCCGCCTGCTCCGCCACCCCGACGCTGACCACCAGCGGATAGTCGCGCAGCGGCCGCACCGCGACCAGCCGCGATTTGTCGTCGAAATTTCCGTTCCGGGTCCAGTAATGCCCGCCGCCATTCGCGACAACGTCGTACCACTGGGATTTGGGCGACAGCTTCTTGCCGACCATCTCCTCGACGGCGGGATAGCGCAGCAGGATGCTGCCATCCTCGCGCTGAAGCACGATGGACTGGTCGCTCAGCGAACGGATCGAGCCGTAGATGTTGCGAAAGTAGGCCGTTTCCGTACCGATGAAGACGACACCCAGAAATTCACCGCTCGGCCCTTCCATGCGCCGGCTGAACTGTACCGTCCATTGGCCGTTGATGCGGTTTTGCGTCGGCGCCGAAATGAAGATGCCCTGCCCGTGTGTGTTCTGATGCTCCGAGAAATATTCCCGGTCGGCCAGATTAAGCTTGGGCCGCGGCCAGTTGCGCGTCGTCGTCCACAGCGTTCCGGTGTTGTCGATCAGGCCGATGACCATGGCCTGCGGCAGACGCGCGAGGCGGTCGATCATCATGTTGTAAGTGTCGAGGTTGTCGGTCAGCCGCCGGAAGTTCTCAGGCGTGGTCGCGCCGAGCTTGTAGATGCGCTCCTGCATTTCCGTCAGCACGAGATCGATGGACTGGACCGTGCGGGAGGTCTGCTCGGCGAGGATCGTCGCGGTGTTGCCAAGCTCACGCGCCGCATCTTCCGCAGCGTCGCTGCGCAGTGCCCAGATCGTAAAGGCAATCGCGACAACCGCGAGGCCCAACACTCCCGCCGCTACGCAGATCAGGCTGCGGAACGTCAGATCTCGCTCGCGATTTGTCATGGACCCTGTGGCGCACCAGTAGAACAAGGCCGCAGGGTACCGTTGCGAAGTTTATAAAGATCAAATGCCGTTCAAATTCGATACTTTTGATTTTCCATTCCTGGGGCGTCGGTGCTTGTTGCTTTCCTCCGGCAACCACCCGCAATATAAATCCTGCCTAACACATTGAATTTATTTGTGTATTCAGCCGCCATGCCGCCTGCCGGCGGCGTGGCGACAGACTGCCGGCGTACTGAAAATTAGTGTTTTGTTTACTTGCGGCCAACGGCTCACGCCTGATCGCCCGCAGGCCGGGCTGAAAACACCAGCGCCACGCTCAACTTGCATGGATAACCTTCGTCCAGCGCAGGTCCGCAAATCGGCCGCTCCCCTCATCGGCAGCAGCGATGTATGGTCCGCCTCCGCACGCGCGTCCGCTACCCGAAGGAATCCCGCCTTGATCGAAGATGCTTCGCTGCAAAGCCGCATGGCAATGCACAACCAGAACGCGCTCAAGATCGGCCTGTTCGCCGCCAATTGTTCGTCCGGGCGCGCGGTGACGCTGGTGCCGGAGCGCTGGTCGGCGAGTTGGCCCGACAATCTGCGGATGGCGCGGCTCGCGGACGAATCCGGCATCGACTTCCTGCTGCCGGTCGCGCGCTGGAAACCCTACGGCACCAACGGAAGTTACCAGCACGACACGCTGGAAACGATCACCTGGGCCACCGGGCTGATTGCCTCGACGCAGCGCATCACCGTGTTCGGCACGGTCCATGCGCCGCTGTTCAATCCGGTGATGGCGGCCAAGCAGATGGCGACAGCCGATCTCCTCGGCGGCGGGCGCTTTGGATTGAACCTCGTCGTCGGCTGGAACGAAGGCGAGTTCGAGATGTTCGGCATCAAGCAGCGCGATCATGACGCGCGCTATGACTACGCGCAGGAATGGATCGACGCCGTCAAGGATATGTGGTCGCCGAAGGACAATTTCGACGTCGATGGCGAATACATCAAGCTGAAGGCCGTGCGCAGCAACCCGAAGCCCGCCGGCGGCGCGCGTCCGATCATCATGAATGCCGGCATGTCAGGGGTCGGGCGCTCATTCGCGATCCGCAACTGCGATGCGTTCTTCACCAACACCATCGGCATGTCGGCTGAACAGCAGGCCGAGGTCGTGAAGGCATGCAAGGCGGAAGCCCGCACCCATGGCCGCGAACTCGACGTCTATACGACCGGCGACATCGTCTGCCGCCCGAACCAGAAGGAAGCCGAGGACTATCACCACCACGCCATCTTCGAGATGGCCGACTGGGGCTCGGTCGATGACATTCTGGCAATGCGCAAGATCACGCCCGATACGCTGTCGCCGGAAGATTTCAAAAAACGCCGCGAGTTGCAGGCCAAGGGCATGGGCGGTGTGCCGCTGGTGGGTACGCCCGACCACATCGCCAATCAGCTTGCAGCCCTGGTGCAGGCCGGTTTGCGCGGCATTGCGGTGTCGTTCGTGAATTACGCCGACGAGCTACCCTACTTTGTCGCCGAAGTGCTGCCACGGCTGGAGCGCATGGGCGTGCGCGTACCGGCAACACCGCTTACAAAATAAAACAGGCGCCAACCGGCGCCTGCAAATCCATTTTGAAACAGCGTCGGTTGGATCAGTGGGTCCAGGCGCCGCGGCGCGTGAACGCGAAGTTGTCGGAATACGACATCGTGCGGCGCGCCGGCTCCTTGTCAGGCAGGATGCGGAAGGCGATGCCTTCGCGCTCGCAATAGGCGACCGCCTCTTCCTTGCTGGCGAAGTTCAGCTTGAGCTGCTGGCGCATATCGCTCGAAGAGGTCCACCCCATGAGCGGCTCGACCGTGCGCGGCTGTTCGGGATCGTAGTCGAGCACCCAGTCTTTGGTCTTGGCCTTGCCGGACTGCATCGCGGTCTTGGTGGGTTTGTAGATCCGGGCGGTCATGTGATCGTCTCTTGCTGTCAGCCTTCAGATGCCTGCGCCTTGGTCGGAGCGGCAGGATTCGAACCTGCGACCCTCTGGTCCCAAACCAGATGCGCTACCAGACTGCGCTACGCTCCGCCCACAGCGCAGGCATGGCCTCTCGATACACGCTTGGGCTGGCGCCAGCAAGCACGCCGAAATACCCACCGCGAGGCTATTTTCCCGAGAAAATCCAGTGTCCCACGCGGTCGCCGGGCTTGATCCCGAGCTTGCGGGAGGTTCCGGCGATGACTTCCAGGACACCGCGCACCGGCCCCGCTGACGGCACCAGCCGTTCGGACATCGGTTCGGTGTTCTCCGCGATGGAGGCAATGCGCCCGTCGGCGCGAATGAAGATCATGTCCAGCGAGATGTAGGTGTTCTTCATCCAGAACGACACCGGCGCTTCGACCTTGAAGTCGAACAGCATGCCGTTGCCTTCGGGCAGCTCCTTGCGGAACATCAGGCCCTTCTGGCGCTCCTCTTCGGTGGCAACGACCTCGACGGCGAAAGCCCGCACGCCGGACTGGGTGGCGATTTCCAGGGTCTCGTTGCTCGCTGTCCATGCCGGTACGGGAATCGCGGTCCACAGCAGCGCCAGCAGAAGCGTCGCCAGCGGCGCAACTACAGACGGCAGGAAAAAGCGGCTTTTCACGAGAGGTACTCCATCGACGCATCCGGCCAAGGCTATCGACCCGGCGCGCGCAAGCTACCCCATACGCCAGCGAAACGGAATCGCGCCGTCCGGCATCGACGACGATGCCGCGCGCACACTTGTGTGAGCGGCATGGGTCAGGAACAGGATGGAATTTAGTGCGAAGACGGGCCGTGGGGGCCGCCGTCGGGCTGCACTTCCGCAGCCATCAGGCCCTTGGGTCCCGGCCCATGGCGCACCAGCACGGTCTGACCGGGCCGGAGTTCCGCCATTCCGAACCGGCGCAGCGTTTCCATGTGGATGAAGATGTCCGGAGTGCCTTCGCCGCGCGACAAAAAGCCAAAGCCGCGCAAGCGGTTGAACCATTTGACCACCGCGCGCTCAAGCCCGCTGGTCGGCGTTACGGAGACATGGGTCCGGGCCGGCATCTGGGCCGGGTGGACCGCCGTCGATTCATCCATCGAGAGGATGCGGAAAGCCTGCATGCCGCGCTGGCGCGGCAGCGCCTCGCAGACGATGCGGGTGCCTTCGTAGGCGGTCTGGAAACCGTCGCGGCGCAGGCAGGTGACATGCAACAGCACGTCGCCCTGCCCGTTGTCGGGGACGATAAATCCGTATCCCTTGGATACGTCAAACCACTTGATGGTGCCGCTGATCTCGACGACGTTCGCCGACTCTTCAGCGAGAGCCTCAAGTGGTATGTCAAAAACTTCAGAACCTTTCGGTCCAATCTTGTCGGCGGCCATGGCCCCGCGCGCCCGCTTTTTTTGGCGCCTCTTAAAGAGCGCTTCAACGAATCTGTAGATGGACGATAACATCGGCGCGACCACGGAAAAGACTATTTTTTATTATCGCCACGTCATCCACAACGCTGTGCATGCTTGCGCAACGCAAAAAGCCCCATCGGCACGGCTTGATTCGGCGGCGGCGCGGCAGGCGCAATGACGCTACTGCGAGATGAAGCGCGTCAGCACATCGCCGATGTCGTGATGGATCACGAGGTCGGCAAGATTGTCGAATTCGGTCGGTTCGCGATTGAGAATGACCAGTGCCGCGCCGTTGCGCTTCGCCATCAGCGGAAAGCCTGCCGCCGGCCACACCAACAGCGACGAGCCGATGGCCATGAAGACGTCGGCTGACAGGGTGAGCTGCTCGGCCTGCGCCATCGCAGCAACCGGCATGGATTGCCCGAAGGCCACCGTCGCCGTCTTGATAAAGCCATTGCATTCAACGCATTCGGGGGCATGGCCGGACTGGTCGAAGCTGTCCCTGACCCATTTCAGCGTGTAGTGCTTGCCGCAGTCGAGGCAGGTTGCGTAGCTGGTATTGCCATGCAGCTCGCAGACGCTGGCGTGCGGAATGCCAGATACCTGATGCAGGTTGTCGATGTTCTGCGTCACCACGCCGGGGATCTTGCCGGCGCGATGCAGGCTCGCCAGTGCGCGGTGGCCCCGTCCCGGCTTCGCGTTCGACAGTACCTCGTCCATGGCGAAACGCCGTTGCCAGGTTTCGGCGCGGGCATGACGGCTGGACATGAACTGGTCGAACGGAATGGGCGCATTTTTTGTCCACATCCCACCCGGCGAACGGAAGTCCGGGATACCGCACTCGGTGGAGATGCCCGCGCCGGTGAATGGCACGACCGAACGGGCGCCTTCGATCAGTTCGGAGAGTTGCTCGACCGCGGTCTGGAAATCCGGCGCGATCATGCTACCTGTCCCGCTGTTGCTTCGGCATGATCCGTTCCGAAAACCGGCGTCCACTTTTCGGGATCATGCCGGGTTCACCCCGCCACCGCTAGCCGCTACGATCAGGCTGCCAATTCGTCCAGTGAGGGTTCAATGCGATATCTGCATACAATGCTGCGCGTCCGCAATCTCGACGCCGCGCTCGACTTTTATGTCAACAAGCTCGGCCTGACCGAATCCCGCCGGGTCGAAAGCGAGAAAGGCCGCTTCACCCTCATCTTCCTCACCGGGCCGGATGACGAAAGCCTGGTCGAGCAGTCCAAGGCCAAGGGCCGTCAGGCCCCGCAGGTTGAGCTGACCTACAACTGGGACACCGAGGACTACGGCGAGGCGCGCTACTTCGGGCATCTCGCGTTCGAGGTCGAAGACATCTACGCGACCTGCGCCAAGCTCCAGAAAGCCGGCGTCCTGATCAACCGCCCGCCGCGGGACGGCCAGATGGCGTTCGTGCGCTCGCCCGACAAGCATTCCATCGAATTGCTGCAAAAGGGTCAGGCGCTGCCGCCGCAGGAACCGTGGCTCTCCATGCCCAACACCGGAAACTGGTGAAAATCGCGGGTTTTCAGCGGCTTTAACTGCGGTTTGGATGGCTGCACGGCATTGCTTGCCCGTGCGGCCAAAGCCCTTTATATCTCGCGTCGATTTCGGCGGCGGCCAGTCCGCCCGCCCGAAGTCCCGAGCAAAAACGCCAAGCGTTTTCAACGCTTTAAGCGCCCTTCGTCTATCGGTTAGGACGCCACCCTTTCACGGTGGAGAGAGCGGTTCGATTCCGCTAGGGCGCACCAATGGCTTCCCAGGCACCTGATTTGCCGACGGCACGATGCGCAAAGCCCTCGCGCGTTGGCGCAGCCCGGCGGCGACGCCACCTGCCCGGGGTCCCCGCCTGAACGCAACGAAAGTTGCAGAACGCGCGACACTTCGGGGCGCGAGCCCGCAAGGTCTGGCTGGACGTTAAATTTTTACGCCCTCCGGAATTTTGCCGCCGTGTTTTAAGCGCTCTTCAATGTCTGGCCGCGAGACTGCAGCCATGGCAGCCGCAGTCTCACCCAGCATCCATTCTATTCTTGCCGCACAACTGCGGCCGACCAGGTCGCGCCTGCGCAGGTGTGTCGACTGGCTCCTTGCCGGCTTGCATCCAGAGCCCGAAGAAATCCGCAACGAATTGCTGCATCAGCGGGCGAGCAAGACAAAGACGCTCGCGGTGGCCATATTTGCCTCGTTGCTCACGGCGACGATCGCCGCAGGACTGACCGGGGCGTTATGGGCCTATGCGTGGGTGGCGGCAGAAGTGGTGCTGGGCATCATCAGAATTTATCTGATGATGAAGGACGTCGCGAAGGCAAAGGCCGCCCAACGCACGGGAACGACCATTGCGCCGATCTGGGCCGGGCTGGCCTCGTCTATCCTGATTTCCGCCGGTTGCTATCAATGTGTCGGGTCGGGCGTCCTGCCGCTGATCCTGATGGCCGGCATCGGCACCGCGAGTCTGGTCGGCGGCATTTCCTCTCGTAACGCCGGCACCCCGCGCTACGGCGCGCTGCTGATCTGCATCCTGACGCTGCCCCTTGCCGTTGCGTTGATCCTGTCGCCGATCCCATACCTGTTTCTCGTCGGCCTGCAGGCGCCACTCTATACCGCCGGAATGATTTTCCTGCTGCTGGAGAACCACAAGGTTCTGCTCGACCTCCACCGTTCGGAGCACAGCAATCGCCAGATGGCGCATCACGATCTGCTCACCGGACTTCCCAATCGCGCCCTGAATCAGAAAATTTTTGGTGATCTGCTCGCTGGCCCCGGTCTGAACGCAGCGTCGCCAAAGCTCACCGTGCTGTGTCTCGATCTGGATGGCTTCAAGGCCGTCAACGACGAATTCGGACATGCGACGGGTGACGCCGTGCTTGTCGCGGTGGCAGAGCGTCTGCGCGCCAGCGTTCGCGAGGTTGATTTCGTGTGCCGTCTCGGCGGCGACGAATTCGTCATCCTGCTGCCTGACATCACCGACGACGAAGCCATTTCCGTCGCCCGGCGGGTCATTTCACGCGTTTCAGAACCGTTTGAATTCGCCCACGCCGCACGGATCGGCGTCAGCATCGGCATCGCCGCAGCGCCGCGCGACGGAACCACCGCCGACGAATTGCTCAGCGCCGCCGACCGCGCAATGTACGAGGCCAAACGTCGCGGCAAGGACGGCTTCGTGATCCACGCCTCGAGCGCGGAGGTCGTGAGTCTGGTCCCATCGGCGGAAGCCCATCGCGGATTTGCCGCCGAACCGGCGAGAGTTGCCGCGCGAACCTGAATTGAACATCGCGCGTGGGTATGCGGAACGTGATGTAGCCATCGCGGTCCCGCAAGCATTCGCAGTTTTATTCCGGGTGGCGCGCCACGTTTCCCGTAGCGCGCACCTCCCTCAATAGACCTGCAGCGTCAATGCGCTCTTCGGTCCGATCAGCAGGCCCCACGTCTCGTCAGCACCGATGGTCATTTCATCGCTCTTTCCGGGCTTGCCGCCGACCCTGAAGGAAAACTTGTAGGTGCCCGGCGGTACATCAATCGACGGCCCGTTCGGCGCCTGCGCGCCAACACCCCCTGCGATTTTCACCGTCTGCTTGTTGATCGTGACGACCGCTTCGCCATTCTCCGGATTGCCGAACAAAATCCTGCCCTGCCCCGGCTTCGGCACGACGCCGGCCTTGGTCGCCTCCGCTGTCATGCGTATCTTGAGATTCACGGTCGTCTCGCCATCCTTGCGGCCAAGTGTGAGAATGGCAGGACCGTCCGCCGCAATGTATGAAAGCGCGACCTGATCGGGCTTCACGACAGCGCCCGTCGCCTGTTCCTTCCAGTCGCGCTTGCCGAGTTCGCGGCGATAGAATCCCAGCACGGCTTCAAGGTTCGCAGGTACGCTGGCATTCAGCTCGCGGCGGAAAGGAGTCTGCTCGCCGGCCATCATGGTGTGACGTGTCGGCGCGGGCAGACCCGCACTTTCCTCGGCCTCAAGATCTTTTTCCGTGACCTGATCTGACGCGTCCGCTGCCTGCGCCTTCGGCGAGCCGGGCTTGGCCGCCATCGTCACCAGCGCCTCGCCGTTCGCCGTGACGTTGGCCTTGTTGCCCATCTGCATGACGGTGACGGTGATATCCTTCCCGGACTTGGTGAAATTTAGCACGACCATGTTGGAGCGGTTGATGACCGAGCGCTGCTCCCGGAAACCAAGCGGCTTCATGGCATTGCGGTAGAACGCGGCCACGGAGCTGACGCTCGACGCACTGCTGAATTCAAGCTTGCCGTCTTCGCCGTCATACTCGACATCGTCGGCCCCTTCCGGCACCGGAATGGGCGCGGGACTGGCGGCGGCCGCGCGCAACGGCGGTTCCGTGCCGCCGGAAGATGGTGCTGCCGCCGGCGGACGCGCGGGCGGTTGCGCGCCGGGCTGGGCCTGCGCCATGGCATCGCGCGCCGTCTGCATCGCCTGCTTGAGCATGTCCTCGATCATGTCGTCGGCCGTGGATTTTTGCGGCGGAGGCGGTGGCGCGTTGGATGATTTTGCCGGTGCGTTGCTTGAACTTTCGGGCGCGGGCTTGCCGCCCTTGTTTTCAGCGACCAGTAGGCTCGCCGGCACGGCCTTGAGTTCGACCCTGGTCTTGTCGTCTTCGCGCGTCAGCACCATCAACAACGGCTGACGTCCATCGCGGACGTAATAGCCATAGGCGCCGCCCTTGTCGGCCTTCTCGACAACTGCAGCGGCAGTCGCGCCTTCCTTTGCCGACCAGATTTTCCAGCCCGCCGCTTTCAGTTCGCCCGTGAAAAAAGCGGCAGTCGTGTCAACGCTGTCCGTGCTCACACAGCTCAGGTATGGCTTCGACGGATCGAACGCGATGTCATTCGCGCCTTTCGGAAACGGCAGATCGTTTGCAATCGCTACCGGCGTATAGCTGACGCTGGTCGCGTTGGCCTGTGCCGGCGCAACGGTAATGAACACCGACAATCCCTGTGCGGCCTTCTTGAAGGACAGGATTTGCAAACTGGGATCGGTGGATTGCGCGGAGAACGGCGCGACATATTTTTGCCAGCCTGCCCCTGCCAGCAGCCTGCCGACGACCTCGGCCGTCTGCGGCACCGTTGCGGGCGTGGTGTAGATCGTCGATGTCTGGTGGACAAAAACTTCCTTGCCCCCCGGCATACGTGGCAACTTGCCGACATCGAAGGCATCCTGCGCCGCCGCTGCAAGGGACCCACCTGCCAGCACCGTCACACAAACCAGCAGAAACGCCGAACATCGCTTTGCGCCAAGCATCGGACTTCTCGAGCTATGGTCAAAAGTTGGTGACGGGGTAGATCAGGAAGGCGGCATATCGTGGGGGTAGTTGAAGCCTCCACTTCTCCACCGAAGGAGTAATATGCCGTGTCGAATTCTAACGTCGTCAAACTGGTTCAGCCAGGCACCTTCAGC
>CANJBX010000075.1 GCA_947472885.1 Hyphomicrobiaceae bacterium | reverse complement strand
TGGGGGGTGGGGGTTGGGGGTGGGGCCCATCTTTCAATGCTGCGCCTCCCCCTCACCCGGCGCTTCGCGCCGACCTCTCCCCGTCAACGGGGAGAGGTAAACAGCATACGCCGCGCAGCTAACCGCCAAACCCTTTCGCCGCCTTCACCACATCCCACATCATCCGGTCGATAGCCGCGACACTATCCGTCTTTGAATTTCGCCCGTTGGCGAGCGCGGCCCAGCACAATCCGCCCGGCGTGCGCACCATCACCGACGACGTGCCCGGCAGGCTGCCGTTGTGCCACCAATTGCGGCCGGTAATCGACCAGCCTTTCGCATAGTTCGGATTGACCGTCGGCGTCGTCATGACGGCGACCGACTCCGGCCGCAGCACGGGCCTGGCATAGGTGCCATCGACCGCCACCGCGAATCGAACAAGATCGCGCGCACTCGCAACCCAGCCGCCATGGGCATCCATGCGCGTGACGTTCATGCCGTAGGCGTCGCTGTCGGATGCGCCGTAGACGACTTCCTGCGGCGCGCGCAACGCCAGCGTATTGCCGGCAATGCGCATCTGCGTGATGCCGGCTGGATGAAACACCAGATCGCGCATCATGGTGGCGTAGTATTGCCGCGTGGCCTTCTCGATGACGCGCCCGAGCAGGCAAAATCCGAAATTGGAATAAGCATAAGCACTGCCGGGCTGGCTGGTCAGCGGCAGGTTGTCGAGTGTCCACGACACCAGCTGGTCGTGATTCATCTGGCGATTGGAGAACATCGGATCGCTGGCGTCGTTCGGCCAGCCGCCGGCGGTGTGGGTCAAAAGATGCTCGACGGTGATGTCCTCGACATAACGGCGATAGGGCTGCGCACCATAAACATGGCCCAGAATGCCGCCCGTTCCGAACACCCGGTCGCTCAACCGCAACCGGCCTTTCTCGATCAGCGCAAAAACCAAAGCCGCCGTGAACGGCTTGCTGATGCTGGCGATGCGGAACTGATGCGCCGGCGTCACCGCCTCGCCAGCCTCCGGATTGGCGAGGCCGAAGCCTTGCGCATAGACGATGCGCCCGCTCCGCGCGACCGCAACCGAGACACCCGGAATGCCATGGTTGCGCAAAAATCCATCGGCGATGTCGGCGACCGCCCTGGCCTCAGTGGCTGACAATACGGCGGTCTTTTCAAACGACGACTACTGGGCAAGTGCCAGTCCCCCGCGAAGCCCCGAAACCGCGGCCAGACCACCCCAGATGACAGAACGGCGACCAATACCCGCCATGCAGTGCCGCTTTCCGATTTCCCGCCGTCCCCGCCAACTTGTATTATGCGCTCCGGGTCTTCATACAACACCCGTCACTGTAATGGCCGGGCCGCAATCATGGGCAGCCCCGCCGCGTTTCATGGGAGGTTTGCTTGGGCAATCACATTACACTCACCGCTTCGGACGGTTTCAAGCTGGGCGCATATCGCGCCGACGCCGCAGGCACGCCCAAGGGCGGCCTCGTCGTGATCCAGGAAATTTTCGGCGTCAACCACCACATCCGCGCTGTATGCGACCGCTTTGCCGCGCTCGGCTACACCTCGGTCGCGCCTGCGCTGTTCGACCGCTATCAGCCGGACTTCCAGAGCGGCTACACGCCGGAAGAAATCGCGGTCGCGCGCGAATACATCGGCAAGGCCGACCGCGCCAAGATGCTGCTCGACACCCAGGCCACCATCGACTCGCTGCAGCCGGCCGGCAAGGTCGGTATCGTCGGCTACTGCCTCGGCGGCTCGATTGCCTTCCTCTCGGCGTGCCAGTTGAACGGCCTGTCGTGCGCGGTCGGTTACTACGGCGGCATGATCGCCAAGGCCGCCGACGAGAAGCCCAAGCTTCCGACCATGCTGCATTTCGGCGAAACCGACGCCTCGATCCCGATGACCGATGTCGAGATCGTCAAGCAGAAGCGCCCGGATGTCGAAACCTTCGTCTATCCGGCCGGCCACGGCTTCGCCTGCGACGAGCGCGGCAGCTACCACGAAGCCAGCCACAAGCAGGCGCTTGAGCGCACGCTCGGCCTGTTCAAGAAGTGCATTGGCTAGTTTCTGACACTCACGCTACTCGGCCGGCAATGCCGGCCACGAACTCGAATACCCTCTCCCCTTGTGGGAGAGGGTGGATCGTTGTGAGCGAAGCGAGCAACGAGCCGGGTGAGGGGTTTTGGTTTCACAATTAGTACCGTGACCCCTCACCCCGCTCGCTGCGCTCGCGACCCTCTCCCACAAGGGGAGAGGGTATTCGAGCCAGCCACATCCATTGCGACGACTTCAAATATTCAATTTTGAAAAATCAGAACCAGCGTTCGGCGACCGTGATCGTGTCGCCCGGCCGCACCGGCGTGTAGTTCGGCACGATGCCCTTCACGATCTGGCCCTGGTACGGGCGGCCGAGATCCCCTGCACCACGCTTGGCGCGCGGCGAGTAGCCGCCGGCAATCGCCACCGCGGTCTCCACCGTCATGTTGGCGACGTAAGGGTACTGGCCGGGGAACGCGACCTCACCCAGAATGAAGAACGGCCGATAGGCTTCGACTTCAATCGCGACCTGCGGCTCGCGGATATAACCCTGCTTCAATCGTGCGGTGACGTCGGCGGCAAGCTGAGGCGTGGTGTAGCCGCGCGCAGGGACCGTGCCGATCAGCGGCATCGAAATGTTGCCATTGGCGTCGAGTGCATAGGATGAGGTCAGCCCTTCCTGTCCGAACACGACGATGCGCAGCTTGTCACCGGAGTCGAGCGTGTAGGCCATCCCGGCACGGCTTGCGGCGTCGCCGGGTAGGCATAGGCGGGTTGAGGTGGCGGCGGTCCGCCGTAAGCGGCAGCGCCATAGAGAATTTGCGGTTGCTGCACCGGCTGCTGCTGCTGATACGCCGCCGGATAATAGGCCGAAGGCGCGTAGCCGCCGTTGTTGCGCGCGCAAGCGCCCGCACCTAGCGCGGTCAGCAGCATCAACAGCATTCGGGCATGCCGCATACGGCGAAATCCGGTCGGTTTGCCAAACAGTTAATTTGAATTAACGCTGTGTTGGTTAACGCAGCCTTAATGACCGCGGTTAACAGATCGTTAATGGCCGCACATCGGCCGGTCCCAACCCCTTCCCGCGCATAAGAAAACGCCCTGCGGACCGGGTCCGCAGGGCGTTTCCATGAATAGGCACCTAGAAGCCGGTCAGTGCGCCGCGACGCCGGTGCCAATCGGGCAGCTCACGCCGGTGCCGCCGAGACCGCAGTACCCCATCGGGTTCTTGGCAAGATACTGCTGGTGATAGTCCTCGGCAAAATAGAACCCCGGGGCGTCGATGATCTCGGTCGTGATCGCACCAAGCCCCTTGGACTTGAGCGCCGCATTATACATCGACCTGGACGCTTCCGCCGCCTGACGTTGCTCCGGCGAGAACGTGTAGACGCCTGAGCGATATTGCGTGCCGACGTCGTTGCCCTGGCGCATGCCCTGGGTCGGATCGTGGCTTTCCCAGAACGTCTTGAGCAGTTGCTCGTAGGAAACCTTCCTGGGATCGAACACCACGAACACGACCTCGTTGTGCCCGGTATGGCCCGAGCAGACTTCCTCATAGGTCGGGTTTAGCGTTTCACCGCCGGTATAACCGACCGCCGTGATATGGATGCCCTCTTCCAGTTCCCAGAACTTGCGCTCGGCGCCCCAGAAGCAGCCAAGACCGAACATCGCGGTCTGCATGCCTTCGGGATACGGCCCCTTGAGCGCATGGCCATTGATGAAATGCGCTTTGGCAGTGGGGATCGGCTGCGCGCGGCCCGGCAATGCGGCGCCCGGCGCTGGCATTTCCGGCGACTTGCGGAAACTGAACATGGCGGCAATCTCCTGATGAGGCGATGGCCGGAATATAGGATCGGCGGGACGTTTTTGATACCGCTTGCAGCATCACATTCAGGCCGACAGCGAAATCTCCGCCATCACGACATTGAGAGGTTTTGCCGCGCGGCAATCAGCGGCCGTAGCCGATCAGCGGACGCTTCTTGCGGCCGAGCACGAGCATCGCGGCGCCGAGGAGGCCGAGGACCAGCGCCACCGGCTGATCGAGGAATGTCGTCATGACCGGATTCCACAGCACGCCCGCAACCTTCTCAATCGACGGCTTGAGCGAGAGAAGGCTCTGCTGGTGCATGCTGCCCCAGACATCCTGCACCCTGGTCAGAAACAGGGCGTTGCCGGCAATCGACTTGGTGCCGTCGTAGATCAGGAAAATAAAGCCCGCGGCCAGGATCCACAGACCGAGGAACCGCATCAGAAAACGGATCATGTGCGCACCATTCCGAAGAGGGCCTGCCCCAAACCGGGCTGCTCCGGGAGGTCCACGGCTTAACCGAGCGGCTCGCGCGAGGCAACTAATCCCATTCTGCCGGATTTTCCGGCTTTAGGGCCGGTTCGGCCCCTGAAAGGCCCTTCCCGGCGCCAATACCGCCTTGTTGACGCGCCACGACAAGCGCATCAAGAAGCGCCATCGCAGGCGGTTGACGCCGCCCGCTGGACCGCTATAACACGCGACTTCGCGCGCCTTTTGAGGGCCGCCACCCGAATTCTCTGATACAGGTTTCTTATGGCCAATACGAAGTCAGCAAAAAAGGCTGCACGCCGTTCCGAGCGTCGCACCGTCATCAATAAAGTCCGCCGTACTGCCGTGCGCTCGAGCGTGCGTGACGTCGAGGCCGCGATCAAGACCGGCGACAAGGCAGCAGCAGCCGAAGCACTGAAGGCAGCCGAGCCGGCGCTGATGCGCGGCGCGCGCCGTGGTGTACTGCATAAGAAGACGGCGAGCCGCAAGGTTTCGCGTCTGGCACACCAGATCGCCAAACTCGGCAAGTGAGCTTCTAAGCCAGAAGCAAGCTTCTGAGCCCGAACGCTTACAATCTTACGCCGACTGAATTGAACGCCGCGCCTTTGCGCGGCGTTTTTTATTTTTATGAAAACTTGATGCGTGACGCGCCGCTTCACGCGCCTGATGCGCTTTTAAAGTTGCGCAAATACCACAACTTGCCAAAAACCCTGCAGCAGCACGCCATTCGCGCGCAGGCACAACATGTCAAGCACGGACATGGCGACGGCTACCTTTGCAAATCGAACAGATAATATTTCGCGCGTTGAACAATTTAGACGCATCGGCGCTAAGGCACTTGGAAAACAGCGAAAACGCGTCTCGGCCAGCGACGCTGCCGCCGTGCAACGATAACGATCGCATGACAAATTTTTATGACCGTGACGAAATGAATCTCATAGCAGATTCAGAACCTTGCTTTGTCATGTCGCTACGCACGCAACGCACAAATAGCGTTGCATCAGCATTTGCGCGACATCGCGTTCATCAAGCCTATTGCGACCCTCCGATGATTGTGTCTTTCTTGTCTTGCCGCTGAACACCAGCGGCCACCAAGCAACGGTAGCAATTCGCATTCATCTGCGGATGACGACGGATAGTTTTTTCAACGGCGGAGCGACGGCACTTCATCTCAACTTTTGAATATTTGCGCATCGCTGGCACAAATTGAAAGTTGAGGTTTGGGAAACGTCGGGTTGGCAAGGCCTGCATGTGGTGTGATGTGCGCTTCTTTGCGGAACGCGCGCGTGAAACCCATTCTGCGAAGCGGCTTGGTCGCCACTTCTTCAAGGTCGCGGTTACGGTATCGAGATTACAGGGCGAGGAGGGCTAGTAATGCTGACGCGGCCGACATCGAAGGCTGAAATCAAAAACCTTGAAACCGCAAACGCCAACACTCAAGTTGGCAACTTTCAGCGCGGTCGTATGAAGCATCTGGCCAGCCGTGTATGTACGCACGCGGCCAAGGTTCCCTCCAGCGGGTGAAGTGACGCCCGGGGCAACCCCCCGGTGACGACACGCTCGACGGCGAGCAATTCGCCAGCGTAATTCACTCCACCGTCGCGGCAAGCGCCGGTTTCAAAATCCTCCGAGACTGTACACCCCTTCAACGGTGTTGTGGCTTCGTGCGCCGCATCGCGTTGCCGCCTCTGAATTTTCCCTTTTTTTCAGCGCAAGCCACTCGCGCTAACATCACAGACGAATTCCCATCATGAATTCACAATTACCCGAACACAGCCAGCAACACTGGACCCAAGTGAAAACCCGCCTGCGCGCGGAAGTCGGCGAGGACATCTTCTCAAGCTGGTTCGCCCGCATCGAGCTTGACGGTCTCGCCGCCGACACCGTCAGCCTGTCGGTACCGACGCGCTTCCTGCGCAGCTGGATTCAATCGCACTACGCCGAGAAGGTGCTGGCCTGCTGGCAGGGCGTCGATGCCAACATCACCCGCGTCGATCTGACCGTGCGCACCGCTGTGATCCGCCAGGCCACCACCGTCCCGGTGAAGGCGCCGGAGCCGCCACGCACCACGCGCGATGGCAACGGCAAGGTCGATGGCATGGGATTCCGTGGTGGCGCTGCGCCCGCAGCCTCGCAACACGAAGCGCTGGGCGGCTCGCCGCTCGACGGCCGCCTGAACTTCGACAACTTTGTCGTCGGCCGTTCGAACTCGCTGGCGCATGCCGCCGCGATGCAGGTCGCCAACGCGCGGCCCGGCGATCAGGTGATGTTCAACCCGCTCTATATCCATGCCGGCGTCGGCCTTGGCAAAACCCACTTGCTGCAGGCCGTGACCTGGGCTGGCAATGCCAGCGGCGGCAACAAGGTACTCTACCTCACCGCCGAGAAGTTCATGTACGGCTTCGTGTCGGCGCTGCGGACACAGACGGCACTGGCCTTCAAGGACGTGCTGCGCGGCATCAACGTCCTCGTCATCGACGACATGCAGTTCCTCCAGGGCAAGCAGACCCAGGCCGAATTCTCCCACACGCTGAATTCGCTGATCGACGCCGGCCGCCAGGTCGTGATCGCCGCCGACCGCCCGCCGGGCGATCTGGAAGCCATCGACGAGCGCGTGCGCTCGCGGCTTGCCGGCGGTCTCGTGGTCGAGATGGGCTCGCTCGGCGAAGAGCTGCGGCTCGAAATCCTCAACACGCGGGTTGCCGCGGCGCGCACCCACCACGCGGGCTTCGACGTCCCGCCCGCGGTCCTCGCCTATATTGCCCGCTCCATCACCCACAACGGCCGGGACCTCGAAGGGGCGCTGAACCGCCTGCTCGCCTGCAGCAAGCTGACCGGACAACCCGTGACCATGGAACTGGCGGAGCGCGAAGTCCGCGACCTGATCCGCCCACAGGACCCCCGGAAGGTCAAAATCGAGGAAATTCAACGCATCGTCGCCCGCCACTACAACGTCAGCCGGAGCGATCTTTTGTCCTCCCGCCGGACGGCAAATGTGGTTCGTCCCCGGCAAGTCGCAATGTATCTTGCAAAAACGCTGACGCTGCGCTCATTACCAGAGATCGGCCGGCGTTTCGGGGGGCGCGATCACACCACGGTGCTGCACGCGGTGCGTAAAATCGAGCATCTGGTTGGCAACGACACGTCGCTGGCCGATGAGGTCGAGTCACTCAAGCGGCAGATTCAGGAGTGACTCAAGGACGGGTAGGACGCGGGTAGGACATGAAGGTTACGGTCGAGCGCGCTGATCTGTTGAAGTCATTGTCACACGTCCACCGCGTGGTGGAGCGCCGGAACACGATTCCGATCCTGGCGAACGTGCTGATCCGGGCCGAGAAGTCCAGGCTGTCGTTCAAGGCGACCGACCTCGACCTCGAAGTCGTCGAGACCATCGCCGCCGAAATCGGCCAGCCCGGCGTCACCACCGTTCCCGCGCACATGTTCTACGAGATCGTGCGCAAGTTGCCCGAGGGCACCCAGGTCATCGTGGAGTCTTCCGGCGACCGCGCCGTGCTGACGATCCGCGCCGGCCGTTCGCGCTTCACGCTGCAGACCCTGCCGGAAAGCGATTTCCCGGATCTCGCCGCCGGCGACATGCCGCATAAATTCACGCTGCCTTCGGCTGACCTGAAGCGGCTCATCAACAAGACGCAGTTCGCGATCTCCACTGAGGAGACGCGCTACTACCTCAACGGCATCTACCTGCACACGTCCGGCAGCGGCAAGAACCTCAAGCTGCGCGCGGTCGCGACCGACGGCCATCGTCTTGCGCAGGTCGATTTCGACGCGCCGGCCGGCGCCGACGGCATGCCGGGCATCATCGTGCCGCGCAAGACCGTGGTCGAGGTGCAGCGCCTGATCGAGGATACCGACGGCGAAGTGACGGTTGAACTGTCGCCGGCAAAAATCCGCTTTACCGTCGGCGAGGTCGTGCTGACCTCGAAGCTGATCGATGGCACCTTCCCCGACTATGGCCGCGTCATTCCGGTCGGCAACGACAAGACGCTGGAAGTCGAAAAGGCCGAGTTCGAGAAGGCCGTAGATCGCGTCTCGACGGTCTCGAGCGAGCGCGGCCGCGCCGTGAAGCTCTCGCTTTCCAACGGCAAGCTGACTCTTTCCGTAACCAACCCGGATAGCGGCAGCGCGACCGAAGAACTCGAAGTGACCTATGAGGCCGATCCGATCGATATCGGCTTCAACTCGCGCTATCTCCTCGATATCGCCGCGCAGATCGAAGGCGAAACGGCGGTGCTGCGGCTCGCGGACCCCGGCTCGCCGACCCTGATCGAAGAGAAAGTCGCCAAGGGCGCGCTCTACGTGCTGATGCCGATGCGCGTGTAGCGCGCACATGCGCACGTCCTGCCTGGTAACGGCGCTCGTCCTGGGACTCGGTTTACAATCCCTCGCTCGCGCAGAGACCCGGGAACAGCGCTATTTTTCCGCACGCGACGCGGCCATCGCCAAGGTTTCAGCGGCGATGGATTCCTATACGGCCACACCCGCCGAACCTCGCAAGGCCAAAAGCGAAGCGCTGCACAAACTCACGGCGATGGATGAAGCCGAGCGTGCAAAGCTCGAAGCGCAAATGCGCGATATCGTCGGTCCGATGGCGATATCCGGCTTCGGCCCGGACGGAAAGCTCAATTTCGACGGATTGATCAAGGGCGACCAGGGATTTGGTACGCTCGACGGCCTGAAGTTCACTTCGGTGGACAAAAAGGCAATCATCATTGTCACTACCACGGACATTTTCCAGCACTGGCTTGCGGAGCATAAGGACTGGTGGGGCAAGAACGGCGACAGCATCCCCCAGCAGCCGGGCAGAGCCGTGCAGATAGACGCATTCTATACGCAGGCGCTGATGACGGATTCCGCGATCATAGGCTTCACGGAGCTTCACGTTCGCAAGCCGCTGGGATCGATATTCGTCTTCGCAATGCTGGGGGGAAGAACCCAGGACGGCGTTCCGTCAAAGGCTGATGAAATTTTTGTGGCGGTAGGCCGCGGCGGGCGTGTCTTTATCGGACAATCGCAAAGTATCGATGCCGTCGGCCCGGTCGCGAGGTGCAACGGAGCGAGGGAGACGGCGCTCAACTATCGGCCTTCGACGGATCAAAAAGCGAAAGAACTGCAATCGCAATTCCTGAAGTGCTTTTCCGGATGGGCGAGGTACCAGCCAAACTACTCCGAGGCGGTCCGCGCCGCGCAGCAACTCATTGATGGCGTCGCCGCGCGCTGAAATCGGGAAACACAGGTTTTCGATCCGGCTGTGACGTTGTAGTTCTCTTTGCGCGGGTTATCTAACGACCCGTAAAACGTCGTTTGGACATCACGCTTGACCACTTCCGCCCGCATCCGCCGCCTGACGCTCACCAACTTCCGCAGCTATCACGCGGCCAGCGTCGATATCGGCGACGGCCCGGTCGTGCTGGCGGGCCCGAACGGCGCGGGAAAAACCAACGTGCTGGAAGCCATCTCCGTCCTCGGTCCCGGCCGCGGGCTGCGTTACGCGACGCTCGAAGACATGGCGTTCAGCGAAGGTAACGGCGCGTGGGCGGTATCGGCGGAAGTCGAAGGCGCGCTCGGCATCGCCATGCTCGGCACCGGCATCGAGCCGCCGGTATCCGGCGAGAGCATCTCGCGCAAAAGCCGCGTCGATCGCGAGCCGGTTCCGGCAACCGCGCTTGCCGATCATCTGCGCGTGCTGTGGCTGGTGCCGGCGATGGATGGACTGTTCGCCGGCCCCGCATCGGAGCGCCGCCGGTTTCTGGACGGTCTGGTGCTGGCAACCGACGCCGATCATGGTTCGCGCGTCAACGCGCTGGAGCGCGCGCTGCGTTCGCGCAATCGCCTGCTGGAGACGCAGCAGTCGGACCCGCACTGGCTCGACGCCATCGAACACGAGACCGCCGAGCTTGCGGTTGCGATTGCCGCCGCGCGCACGGAAGCCGTCAGCCGCCTCGCCGGCGCACTCGCGGCGCGCCACGACACAAATTTTCCGTCAGCGCAGATCGCGCTCGACGGCTGGATGTCCGGCATTGTTGCCACAACACCCGCCGTCGAGGTCGAGGACCGCTACCGCGCCGTGCTGAAAGCCAATCGCCCGCGCGACGCCGCAGCGGGACGCACGCTGGAAGGCCCGCACCTGACGGACCTGCTGGTGATGTACGCGCCCAAAGGCGTGCCGGCGCGCGACGCCTCGACCGGCGAACAGAAAGCCCTGCTGATCGGGCTGGTACTGGCGCACGCCAATCTCGTTGCGGAGATGACCGGCGTTGCGCCGATTATCCTGCTCGACGAAGTGGTCGCGCATCTCGATCCCAGCCGCCGCGCCGCATTGTTCGACGCCTTGGCCGCGCTGGGCGCGCAGGTGTGGATGACCGGCGCAGATCCCGTCACGTTCGGCGACATTCGCGCGCGCGCGCAGATGCTGCATGTTGAAAACGGTAAGCTGATGCCGTTGGCGTGAATGTGATCGCGCGCAGGCCGCCAGCATTGCGCGCTTTTCATCGCGTCAAATCACGTCAGGTGATGATCCGTCACGCGCGCCTGTCCACCAGCACCTGATACCACTCACGCGCCGTGAAGCCGCAAAGGATGCAAAACAGTAACCGCAACCTGCACAACCCTACGCAACCGAATAACTGAATCTTTAAACCATTCGCGCATGGGTAGATGCAGCTTCTGAAAAATCCAAAGCAGTTTCGGTGTTACGGCGAGGAGGCAAAATGCGCGCTCGCCATTTTGTATGGAGCGGAGCCACGGGCTGGACCGACGATCACGCGATGCGCGCGCATGCCGGCCGACTTGTCCATTTCGGTGGCCATCGGGCGGCAGACGCGACGCTGCATGAGATGGCCGGATAGCATCATGCACAGGCTTTTTGCAAAACTGCGTACCAAGGCGACCGCGCCATCCGGTGAAGTCAATATCGACGCGCTTGGCCTCGCCGTCAGCCTCGCCTTCGAGGAAACCGACCGCGACCGCCGCCGCACCGAACGTTCCATCACGCTGATGGTGGACGAACTCGAACAGCTCAACCGCAACCTCGAAGACGTCGTCGCCAGACGCACCGCCGAATTGCACGAGCGCGAGCGCGAACTGCGCGACCAGAACCTCCGCTTCGACGCCGCGATCAACAACATGTCCCAGGGCCTCATCATGTTCGATGCCCAGGGCAACCTCGTGATCTGCAATCAGCGTTATCTCGACATGTATGGCCTGACGAGGGACCAAATCACGCCGGGCATTTCCATGGTCGAGGTATTCAAATGCCGAATTGCCGCCAACACTTTCGCGGGAGTAGCGGAAATCTACTGCAACGACGTCATGCGGGAACTGGCGTCCGGTCAAATCGCCGGCCGCATGGTCGAAATGCGCGACGGCCGCACGATTTCGATTTCCAACCGCATCGTGCCGGGCGCGGGCTGGGTTGCGACCCACGAAGACATTACCGAACGGCGCGTCGCGCAGAAGAAAATTCTGCACATGGCGCATCATGATCTGCTGACCGATCTGCCGAACCGGATCATGCTTGGCGAATCGCTGGGGCACGCGCTGACCCATGCGGCGCGCGGTTACAGCCTTGCCGTGATGTATATCGGCCTCGATCATTTCAAGACGATCAACGACACCCTCGGACCCGACACCGGCGACGACTTGCTGCGCATTGTCGCCAATCGCTTGCGCAACTGCATCCGCGAAGGCGAACTGGTGGCGCGCGTCGGCGGCGACGAATTCGCGGTGGTGCAGAACGGCGTCACCTCGCCGATGGATGCCGCACTGCTGGCGCGGCGCATTCGCGAGACGCTCGGCGCGCCCTATTACCTGCGCGGACAGACCGCGATCGTGGACGCCAGCATCGGCATCACCTTGTCGCCCGGCGACGCCACCGAACCCGCGGAATTACTGAAGAACGCCGACATGGCGATGAGCCGCGCCAAGGCCGAAGGCCGCGGCACTTACCGCTTCTTCGAGCCCGAGATGGACGCGCGCATGCAGTCGCGCCGCACGCTCGAACTCGCGCTGCGCAATGCGCTGCCGAATGGTGAACTCGAACTTTACTATCAGCCGGTGGTCAATCTCGCCGACAACACCGTGACCTCATGCGAGGCGCTGATCCGCTGGCACCATCCCGAGCGCGGCATGATATCGCCGGCCGAGTTCATTCCGGTCGCCGAGGAAATCGGCCTCATCATTCCGCTCGGCGAGTGGGTCATGCGCAAGGCCTGCGCCGACGCCGCGACATGGCCGGACGGCATCAAGGTCGCCGTCAACCTGTCGCCGACGCAACTCACCAGTCCGCAGATCGTGCCCGCGGTCATCCATGCGCTTGCTGCAGCGCGCCTGCCTGCGCAACGGCTGGTGTTAGAGATCACCGAAGCCGTGCTGATGCAGAATACCGGCACGACGCTCGCCGCGCTGCATCAGCTGCGCGAACTCGGTGCGCAGATCGCGCTCGACGATTTCGGCACCGGCTATTCCTCATTGAGCTATCTGCGCAGCTTTCCGTTCGACAAGATCAAGATCGACCGCTGCTTCATCAAGGGCCTCGACGATGGCGCGGAGTCCGGCAAGATCGTGCGCGCCATAACCGGCCTCGCGCACAGCCTCGACATGGCAACCGTCGCCGAAGGCGTCGAAACCGAGCACCAGCTTGAGCAGGTGCGCCAGCTCGGCTGCACCGAAATGCAGGGCTACCTGTTCAGCAAGCCGGTGCCGCTGGGCGAAGTGTCGGCGCTGTTCGCCCGGACCGTCACCCTCAAGCGCAGCGCCGCCTGAGCGGCGTTCGCACCACACCCGGTATTTTCTCCACCTGAAAAACAGCCCCCGCACGAGCCTTGAAACCGCGTCCTGAAGGCCGCCGCTGGCGTCTTCCTGTGCGCTTTTTCACGGCCGGATTCAGGGGCCGCGAAAAGCCTCGTTTAAGCGCCAAAAACACCCGTAAAATCAATATTTTAGAGGCCTGTTTTTCGCCTATACGATGCCTATATTTCGTGTCACACCACAGAGGTGATTCCTTCAATTTTCTGAAGCAATTCGAAGCAAAAAATCAAAGTCGAAGCCCTATGGCCGAACCAGCACGACTGAACCCGTCCGATTCAACCGATTATGGCGCGGAGTCCATCAAGGTCCTCAAGGGCCTCGACGCGGTGCGCAAGCGCCCCGGCATGTATATCGGCGACACCGACGACGGCTCCGGCCTGCATCACATGGTCTACGAGGCGGTCGATAACGCCATCGACGAGGCGCTCGCCGGCCACGCCACCGAAGTCAACGTGATCCTCAATCCTGACGGTTCGGCGACGGTGCGCGACAACGGCCGCGGCATCCCGACCGACATCCACAAGGGCGAAGGCGTCTCGGCGGCCGAGGTCATCATGACCCAGCTCCACGCCGGCGGTAAGTTCGACCAGAACTCCTACAAGGTTTCCGGCGGCCTGCACGGCGTTGGCGTTTCCGTCGTCAATGCGCTCTCGACCTGGCTCAAGCTGACGATCTGGCGCGACGGCCAGGAACACACGATGGAATTCCGCGACGGCGAGCCGGTGTCGCCGCTGGCCGTGGTCGGCCCGTCGAACGGCAAGCGCGGCACCGAAGTCACCTTCCTGCCCTCGCCCGCCACCTTCACCATGACCGAGTTCGACTGGGCGACGCTGGAGCATCGCCTGCGCGAACTGGCGTTCCTCAATTCCGGCGTCCACGTCATCCTGCTCGACCAGCGCCATGCGGTCGAGAAGCGTGTGGAAATGGTCTACGAGGGCGGCGTCGAGGCCTTCGTGAAATATGTCGACCGCAACAAGACGCAGCTCGTCTCCAAGCCGGTCATGATCAAGGCGGAGCGCGACGGCATCACCGTCGAATGCGCGCTGTCATGGAACGACGGCTACCATGAAGCCGTGCTGTGCTTCACCAACAACATTCCCCAGCGCGACGGCGGCACCCATCTCGCCGGTTTCCGCGGCGCGCTGACCCGTCAGGTCACGGGCTACGCCGACAAGAGCGGCATCTCGAAGAAAGAGAAAGTCGCGCTCACCGGCGACGATTGCCGCGAAGGACTGACCGCCGTTCTCTCCGTGAAGGTGCCGGACCCGAAGTTCTCCTCCCAGACCAAGGACAAGCTCGTCTCGTCCGAAGTCCGCCCCGTCGTCGAAAACATCATGAACGACGGGCTCAATGCGTGGCTGGAAGAAAACCCCGCGCAGGCCAAGATCATCGTCGGCAAGGTCATCCAGGCGGCCGCTGCGCGTGAAGCCGCGCGCAAGGCGCGTGAAATGACGCGCAAGAGCGCGCTCGGCGTCGCCTCCTTGCCCGGCAAGCTCGCCGACTGTCAGGAACGCGATCCGGCCAAGTCCGAACTGTTCATCGTCGAGGGTGACTCGGCCGGCGGCTCCGCCAAGCAGGGCCGCAACCGCGAATTCCAGGCCGTGCTGCCGCTGCGCGGCAAGATACTCAACGTCGAGCGCGTCCGCATGGACAAGATGCTGTCGAGCCAGGAAATCGGCACGCTGATTACGGCACTCGGCACCGGCATCTCGGACGAATTCAACATCGAGAAGCTGCGCTACCACAAGATCATCATCATGACGGACGCCGATGTCGACGGCTCCCACATCCGCACGCTGCTGCTGACGTTCTTCTACCGGCAGATGCGCCAGGTGATCGACAACGGCCACATCTACATCGCGCAGCCGCCGCTCTACAAGCTGGCGCGCGGCAAGTCTGAGCAGTACCTCAAGGACGAACGCGCGCTGGAAGAATATCTCATCTCAGCCGGCGTCGAGGATGCCGTGCTGAAGGTCGCCTCGGGCGAGGAACGCGCCGGCGACGACCTGCGCCGTCTGGTCGATCAGGCGCGGTCGATCCGCAGCCTGCTCAATGGCCTGCACACGCGCTACAACCGCACCATCGTCGAACAAGCCACCATCCTCGGCGTCTTGAGTTCGTCGATCTTCGGCGATCCGCAGAAGGCAAACACGGCGGCGCCCTATATCGCCAAGCGGCTCGACGTGCTGGCCGAGGAAACCGAGCGCGGCTGGACCGGCGAATTCGCCGAAGGGATCGGCTTCCGGTTCGAGCGCACGGTGCGCGGCGTCAAGGAAGTCGCGGTGCTCGACGGCGCACTCCTGAATTCCGCCGACGCGCGCAAGATCGACGAGTATGCTTCCGCCCTGCAGGATGCCTACGCCAAGCCGGGCACACTGCGCCGCAAGGACGACGAGACCAAGATCTACGGGCCGCTTGACCTGTTCGCCGCCATCACCGCCGCCGGCCGCAAGGGCATCTCGCTGCAGCGTTACAAAGGTCTGGGCGAGATGAACCCGGAGCAACTGTGGGAAACCACACTCGATACCAACGTGCGCTCGCTCCTGCAGGTGAAGGTCAAGGAGGTCGATGAGGCCGACGACATCTTCACCAAGCTGATGGGCGACGTGGTCGAGCCGCGCCGCGAGTTCATCCAGGACAACGCGCTGGCCGCGAGTGTGGACGTTTAACAAACGCGGGTTGCAGGAATTCCAGAAGTCTTTTGTGGCCGGGCATGTCCCGGCCACTTTCGTTCTGGCCGACGAACGAAACTGCGGCTCGCGAATGCGTGAACGGTTCTGCCGCTTTGCCGCACTGGCGGCAGCAAGCGATGGCCGCTATCTTGTCGGCCGCTAATCCCACAGGCAAGCGCGCCAGGTTTCAATAATTCAAGGGAGGATACAATGAACCGGATACTGACCCTACTTGCGGCGACCGTCTGAGCCGCCGCGCTCGGCAGCGCCGCCAACGCGCAAACCCCGGCCGCCGCACCGGCCAAGCCTACAACCGCCGCGGCGCTCACGCGCATCAACTGCGGCACGCCGCAGCCGCCGACCGCCGTCAACCAGCGCTTCTCGGACACCTACGCCTACGGCGACAAGAAAGTGCAGTTCGTCTACTCGTGCTATCTCATCAAGCACGGCGACAACTACCTGCTGTGGGACACCGGCTTTGCGCCGGGCACGCCGAACACCGGCCCCAAGGAAAGCATCCAGGATCAGCTCGCCAAGCTCAACGTGAAGCCCGAGCAGATCAAGTTCGTCGGCATCAGCCACTTTCACGGCGACCACACCGGCCAGGTGAATGCGTTTCCCAAGGCGACCTTGCTGATCGGCAAGAACGAATGGGACGGCATCACGTCGAACCCGCCGGCGCAAGGCGCCAACGTCAAGCCGTTCGAGGGCTGGATCAAGGGCGAGAACAAGGTCGAGACGGTCGCGCTCGACAAGGACGTGTTCGGCGACGGCAGCGTGGTCATCCTGCGCACGCCGGGACACACGTCGGGTCATCAGGCCCTGCTCGTCAAGCTCGCGAAGTCGGGCAACTACATTCTCTCGGGCGATGCCGTGCACTTCCACGAGAACCTGGCTTCCGACGGCGTGCCGGTGTTCAACCACGATCGCGCGCAGACCATCGCGTCGATCCAGCGCATGAAGCAGATCGCCAAGATCCACAAGGCGAAGATCATCGTCCAGCACGACGAGCGCGACATCGCCAAGCTGCCGGCGTTCCCGGCGGGCGCGATGTAGCGGCGGCGCAAGTTGAGCCGATTACCGAAAAGAGAAAGCCCCGGAGAAATCCGGGGCTTTTTGTTTAGGTCCGTATCTATCCATTCGTCATGCCCGGGCTTGTCCCGGGCATGACATGCGGCGCGACCATTGCCCCTCACCCCGCGCGCCAGCGCGCGACCCTCTCCCTCAAGGGAAGAGGGTAAACCTGCTGCACGGCTTTCGCATTTCTCCGACATTGGGCGATATAAGATATATATCCTACTATTGACTTTATTCCTTTTATGGTCCAGGTTGCCTCACCCTGCTCGCGAGGGGCGCTTCATGAGGCGTCTTGAGGCGGAGCGGATCGAGAAGACGGCGCCGGAGATTCAGCGTCGTCATCTCGGTGGCCGACGGTTTCGGCTGGCGCGGCGCCCGCGTGTGAGGTTCGCACCCTCACCCCCGGGAGGCTTCGGGACCCGACCGGGCGGCATGACGACCGCTCTGCAGGGAGCCTGCTGGACT
>CANJBX010000074.1 GCA_947472885.1 Hyphomicrobiaceae bacterium | reverse complement strand
CGGAATCCGCCCTTCAAGATCGACGTATGAAAACAGCGACCCCGATCTCTCATCCATCCCGCGCATCGCTCACCTCCGTCCTGCGTTAACAAGACGGAATCACGCTAGCGGGCCCAAGGGAAGACCCTTTTTCAACATCCTGCTAATGCAGTCACTTGTGGCTGTCCGTAAAGAGGCGGCTTGGGCGTCACTCTGCTTGTCACGGCAAGCTGCTGTGGAAAGTACTAACAATACAGTTAGTGCCAACCTATTCACCGGCTCATCCCAAATAAAATGAATTAGTAAATATCGACGCGAACATTATCCGTGGGTCGATAATGGCCTACTTTGCTCGATATCACTATACCCCCTCCCCTTGAGGGAGTGGGTCGCGAGCGAAAGCGAGCGGGGTGAGGAGTAATAGTGCGAATGGTAAGAATACCCCTCACCCGGTTCGCGCAAACGCGCTCACCACCCTCTCCCTCAAGGGGAGAGGGTAGGCACCGTTTTCTGGGCAAGCGCCTCACAGCCCCATATACAGCTTGCGGATGAGGTCGTTGTTGTTGAGCTCATGCGCCGACTTGCCCTCGAACGCGATCTTGCCGTGGACAATGACGTAGCCGCGATCCGCGATGCGCGAGGCCTGTGCGAAATTCTGTTCCGCCATCAGCACCGTGAGCGAGTAGCGGTCTTTGAGTTCCTTGATCTTGTCGATGGTGCGGCTGACCAGCACCGGCGCGAGGCCGACGGAAGGCTCGTCGATCAGCAGGATGCGCGGCGACAGCATCAATGCGCGGGCGAGCGCCAGCATCTGCTGCTCGCCGCCGCTCATGGAGCCCGCGAGCTGCGACTTGCGCTCGGCAAGCCGCGGGAAGCACTCGTAGCTGAATTCGAGGTTGTTGCCGATCTCGGCGCGCGCCTTCGGGCGGAAGCCGCCGAGCAGCAGGTTTTCCTCGACGGTGAGGCGCGGAAACAGCCGGCGGCCTTCCGGCACCAGCGCAATACCAAGATCGACGATGGCTTCGGTGGCCATGCCGACAAGGTTGTGCTTCTCGCCGTCGATCTCCGCGATGATGCTGCCGGCGCTCGGCTGCACGATCCCCATGATGCTTTTCATGAGCGTGCTTTTGCCATTGCCGTTGGTGCCGAGCAGCACAACGGTCTCGCCGCCGCCTGCCGTCAGCGACACGTCTTCCAGCACATGCACCTGACCGTAGCCGGCGTTTATTCCAGCGACTGTGATGCTATTGGCCAAGATACGCCCTCTCGACTTCGGGGTCGCGGATCACGATGTCGGGCGCGCCGTCGGCGATCTTCTTGCCGGAGACCAGTACGACCAGCCGCTGCGAAAACTGCATCACCGCACTCATGATGTGTTCGATCAGGATCACGGTAATGCCGCGCTCGTTAAGCGTGATGAGGAGGTTGACGATATCGGTGACTTCCGAGCCCGAAAGCCCGGCCATCGCCTCGTCGGCGATCAGCAGCTTGGGCTCCACCGCCATGGCGCGCGCGAGTTCGAGCTTGCGCATGTCCACCTGCGTAAGATCGCGCGGGAACTGCGTGGCCTTGCCGGCGAGGCCGACGAGGCCGAGGAGTTCGTTGCAGCGCGCGGCGATCTGTTCTTCCGAGCGATGGGCGTTGAGCGTGTAGAGAAGCGGCACGCGGATATTGTCCGCGATGGTCATTGAGAAGAATGGCCGCGGCAGCTGGAAGCTGCGCGCCATGCCGAGCCGCGTGCGCTCGTGGGTAATCAGGCCCTTGAGGTCGCGGTCGTTGAACTGGACCGTGCCGGTATCGTTGATCAGCGTGCCGCAGATGCAGTTCACCAGCGTCGATTTGCCGGAGCCGTTGGGGCCGATCAGGCCGAGGCGTTCGCCCGGCGCAACCTTGAGGTCAATATTTTCGAGTGCGACGAAGCCGCCGAACCGCTTGCCGAGGCCTGAGACTTCGAGGATCGGTGCGCTCATGACGGCGCTCCCGGCTTCTTGCGGAATAGGTTTTGCACGACGCCGACGAGGCCGTTCGGTGCGACGATGACGAAGAACACCAGCAGCAGGCCGACCATCAGCACGTTGACGGCCGAGGAGATCGTGACGGTCGCAACCTGTTGCAGCGTGCCGAGCAAAATGGCGCCGACCAGCGGGCCGATCCAGGTCGCGGTGCCGCCGATAATCGGCATGGCGATCGAGTTCACCGCATATTCGAGGCCAAATACGCCCGAGGGCTGCAGAAAACCGATGAAATACGGGAACGGCGCTCCGGCCATGCCCATGAACGCGCCTGACAATGCGGTCGCGATCAGCTTGAGTTTCAGCGTCGGCACGCCGGAAGCTTCCGCCGCCAGTTCGTCGTCGCGGATAGCGGCAAAACCATAACCCAGCGCGGAGCGTTCGATGGTGCGCGCTACGGTCACGGCAATGACCACCAACGCAAGCATGATCACGAACAGATACTGAATATAGCTGTCGAACAGAACGATTGATGCGGGCCGGATAACGTAAGCGCCGCGTGAACCGCCGACGAAGTCCCAGTTGACGATCAGCGTCTGCAGCACGACAGCCATGGCGAGCGTTGCGATAGAGAAGAATGCGCCGCGTAACCGTAGCGTCAGATATCCCATCCCGAGACCGATCAGCCCGCCGACGACTGCGGCGAGGACGACCAGAATGGGGATCGGGAGCGGATAGAGCTTGTGAAAGAATACGGTTGTGTAGGTGCCGACCGCGAAGAAGGCAGCGCTACCGAAATTCACATAGCCAGTATAGCCGCCAAGAATGTTCCACGCCGTCGCCAGCACGACGTACTGCAGGACGGTGTAGCTCGCGATGTAGATATAGTCGCCCCAACCGAGAATCTTTCCGATGAAGGGTACAAAGAAAAAGACGGCTGCGGCTACGACGCAGGCGACGAGAGCGAACATCCACGTGGACATGGTGCGCATGGTTCAGCGCCCCATGATGCCGCTGGGCCGGAACGCCAGCGTCAGGAGGAGAAGCCCGAACGATACGGCCGGCGCCCATGAGGGGCCATAGAACGTCGCGGTGAGGCTTTCGGCGACGCCGAGCAGCACGGCAGCGATCAATGTGCCGGTCAGGCTGCCCATGCCGCCGAGGACGCAGATCGCGAACACGCGGCCGATGTATTCGCGCCCGACCGAGGGCTCAACCGGCTGGATGATGATGAGGAACGCGCCGGCCATGGCGGCGGTCGCAATCGAGATCGCGAAGGCGATGCGCTTGATCCGCACCGGGTCTGCGCCCATCAGCTGCAAAGCGAGCGCATCCTGCGATACCGCCATGATGGCGCGGCCGATGAACGTGCGCTTGATGACGATGAGCAGCACGCCGAACATGAGGATCGACATCACGCAGGGTACCAGCATGCGCATCGGCAGTTCGGCGATCAGTTTCGGCAGCGATTGCGAGAGCCCGAGGAATTTACCGAGATTGTTGTCGATATAGCCCGCCTGCACATAGCGATAATCGACGCCGAACTGGAGGATGAGCAGGACTTCGGTGATGAAGAGGAGGCCGAAGAAGAATGCGAGGCCGGAAAGCGCTTCCTTGCCGCGTTTCTCGAACGAGACGTAATACACCTGATAAACGGCTGCGCCGAGTACGTAGAAGGCCGGCAGCGCGATGATGCCCGCGATCACCGGATCAATCCCGAACTGCGCGTTCAGAATGTAGGCGATGTAGGAGCCAAGGATGATGAAGGCCGGATGGGCGATGTTGACGATGTCGAGAATGCCGAACGCGATCGATATGCCGACCGTCACCGCGGCATAGAATCCGCCAAGCAAAACCCCGGCTACCAGCGCACTGACAAGGAGGTCAAAGGGCATGCGAAGCGAATTTCCCCCCGGAAGGCATGTCAGGTTTTTCCGGTCCCAATGCCTTTTCGGCTTGTGCGGGACCGCTGACCGGCCGTTATTTCGCGGCAGTTTGCAGGATCGTTTGCGCGATGGCTAGTCGGAAGATTTTGCCGTTTTACCTGCGGCGGCGCTTGGTGCTGCGCGAGCGCGTGGGACGTCTGTGTCCCGCCATGCTTTCAAGGACAGCGCAAACCGACGCCGTATCGTGCATTCCGTGGCCCGTCGCCATGGCTGCCGCATAGATCGGCAGGGTCGCGCTCAGCAGTGGCGTTGGGCAGTTGATCTTTGCGGCGTAGCCGCCGATGACGTCGAGGTCTTTTTGCCACACCTTGATTTTCATGGTGGCGTCTTCGTAGTTGTTATGAACCATCATCGGCGCGCGCAGTTCGAAAACGCGCGATGTGCCGACGCCCGCCGTCACCAGTTCAAGCACGCGCTGCGGATCGAGGCCGGCTTTCATGCCAAGCACCATGGCTTCCGCGCTGGCGACGTTGTGGACCGCGACCAGCAGGTTGGCGACGTATTTCATCTTGCTGCCGTTGCCGAATGCGCCGAGGTCGTAGACGCCGCGGGTGAAGCCCGCGAACAGCCGCCTGGATTTCCTGATCGCGGCGGTGTCACCGGAGGCATAGACGACCAGGTCGCGGACTTTTGCCTGCGCGCCGGTGCCGCTGACGGGACAATCGAGTGCGATATGCCCGGCCTTTCGCAGCAACGCTTCGGCGCGCATCTTGTCGTCGAGCGTGAATGTGCTGGCTTCGATGACAATGCGCCGCTTCACCTTGGCGGCGGCAAGCGCCGCGACCGTGGCGTCCAGCGCCTGCGGATTGGGCAGGCTGGTGATGATGGTGGGGGCGGCCTTGGCCAATGCTGCAACATCGCGTGCGATTTCGACGCCGGCGCGGGCCGCCGCGCGCTTGCGGGCAGGCTCCAGGTCGAAGCCGATGACGCGCCAGCCTTCCTCGATCAGGTTTTTTGCAAAGGCGCCGCCCATGATGCCAAGGCCGACGATGCCGACGGTGCCTTTTTTTCGTCTGCGCATGCGCGCTCTCCCTGTCGATTCGCGTTTTTCAAAACCTAGCACGGGAAGGCAGGGCACGCCTGCGCGCCAGCACTATCCCGCCAGCACGGGATCGCTTATCGTTTGGCATTCAAGGGAGATAACCATGTATCCGATTACGCTTGCCCAGGCTTCAACCATCATCGACGTGGCGCTCAAGAAGGGCCATGAACTCAAGCTCAAGCCGCTGGTTTGCGTCGTACTCGACGCTGGCGGGCACATGGTCGCCTACAAGCGCGAGGACAAGTCCGCGATCCTGCGTTTTGAAATCTGTTTCGCGAAGGCCTATGGCTCGCTCGGCATGGGCTTTGGCTCGCGCGGCCTGTTCGAGCGTGCGCAGAAGAACATGCTGTTCGTCAGCGCCGCCGAGGTTGTCGCGCAAGGCCGCATCATGCCGGTGCCGGGCGGCGTGCTGCTTCTCAATGCGGAAGGCAATGTCTGCGGTGCGGTCGGCATTTCCGGCGACACGTCGGACAACGACGAAGCCTGTGCGATTGCCGGCATCGAAGCCGCGGGATTGAAATACGACACGGGCGCGGGCAGGGGGTGAGGCGCGAGGCTTGCTCGAATACCCTCTCCCCATAGCCCGTCGAAGACGGGCGTAAACGCCCTGATGGTGGGAGAGGGTCGCGCGAAGCGCGGGGTGAGGGGTATTTTCCTCGCTCGCGTTTTACCCCTCACCTGGCCGCTCACTTCGTTCGCGTCCACCCTCTCCCTCAAGGGGAGAGAGTGGCACCGTTCGCGTTGTGAAGAAGCCCTACTTGATCGCCTGCAGATTGATCGGCACGTCGGTGATGATGAGTGGCGACTTAGCTAACTGAAGTGCTTTCATCGCATGGGTTGGGCTTTGTCTGGGAGGCGTAGTGGAGGAAGATCAAAATCAAGCTTCATAAGGATATCGTAATGCCTGTCGGCGGTGCAGCCTCTCTCTGATTGGCGGCATTGGTCCGCAAATTCGATATACGTCTGACATCGCACTGTTCGATCGAGCATTGGCCTATCCAAACATTGCGTATAAATTTGCTGCATGGCTGGGAAAACTTCCGAATTGTAGGGAGGCTGCGGAAACAACAAGTTATACCAAATGTACATTCCGCCGGCTGTTACGGTCGTCAAGCCGAGCATTATTGTAAGCGCCGAAACAATTGTCTTAATGGGGCTGTCTTGCATCGTTCGGTCGGGTTTACTTGATCGCCTGCGGATTGATCGGTGAACCCGTGCCACCCGTAATCACCAGCGGCGGGCCGCAGAAGAAGAATTCATAGATTTTATCCCTGGCGCAATCCTCGCCGAGGTCTTTCAGATAAAACATCTCACCCATGGTCAGGCCCATGGCCGGGATGACGACCCAGTGCCATGGCTGATTGGCGCCCGGCCCTTCGTTCGGCCGCACCTCGACGCCCCAGGTGTCGGTGCAGATCGCGGCAATCTGTTTTTCCTGCGACCAGTAGCAGTTCTCGAACTTCACACCCGGCGCGTCTCCGCCGGCATAGCCGCCCCACTTACCCTCCGAATGGCAGCGTTCCATCTGCCCGGTGCGCACGATGACGAAATCGCCGCGTCCGACGGTGACGCCTTGGGTCTTGACGCAGGCGTCGAGTTCCTCGTTGGAAATACCGTAGCCGTCCTTGAGCCACGGCACGCCCTTGAAGCGCGCGATGTCCAGCAGCACGCCGCGTCCGACCATTTTATTTTGGTATGTTCGATGCCGAGCTTGCCGAGGCCGTTAGAGTCGACCTCGCGGGCGTCGTGGCCGTTATACATCTTCTCCTCATAGAAGATGTGGCCGAGCGAATCCCAATGCGTCGCCGCCTGCACCGGCATGTTGATGGCGTCGTCGGCGTAGCGGATGCCGGGCACCACGTCCTGCTTGCCGGCAACCGCGTCCGTGCCGGTCGCAAGCATGGTGTGGATCGGATTCCAGCGCCCGCCGAACAGGCCCGTCTGCGGACCTGAGCGATCCAGCGGAATGCCGAGCGCAAACACCCTGCCGGTGCGGATCAGTCCGGCAGCGCGGACAATGTCCTCCGGCAGGATATGATTGAGTGTGCCGATCTGGTCATCCTTGCCCCAGCGGCCCCAGTTCTTGAGCTTTTCGGTTGCTTCGGCGATGGCTTGCTTGCCGACCGTGATGTTCATTTGCTCCCTCCGTCAGTTCCCGCGTCGTTGCGCAGGTTTCCCGATCCCTACCATTGTAACCGCCACCATGCCATTTGCGACCTCCTTGCGCTAAATATGGCGCTTGAAATGGACGGCGCGGCAGTGTTTCCCTGCTGGCAGTCAACACGAGGTGGATCATGCGGCTTGCAAGTTACAATGCGCACGGACGGACGAGTTTCGGCGTTGTCGAAGGCGACGGCGTCATCGATCTGCGCCTGCGGGGAACGCGCCATACGAGCGTACTCGATGTCATCAAGGCCGGTGCGCTCGGCGAAGTCGCCACGCTGACCAAGGGTGCGCGGGCGGATTTCAAACTGTCCGATATCGCATTGCTGCCGCCGGTGCTGTCGCCGGAAAAAATCCTCTGCATCGGCATCAACTACAACCGCGAGTCCGAATACAAGGACATGGACCTGACGCAGAAATACTGCAGCATGTTCTTCCGCACGCCGGGTTCGCTGGTCGGCCACAACCAGCCGATGCTGCTGCCGCCGGAATCCGAACAGCTCGATTATGAAGGCGAAATCGCCATCGTGATCGGCAAGGAAGGCCGCCGCATCCCCAAGGAAAACGCGCTGAGCTACATCACCGGCATGACGCTGTGCAACGAAGGTTGCCTGCGCGACTGGATGCGCCATGGCAAGTTCAACGTTACCCAGGGCAAGAATTTCGATGCGTCGGGCGCGCTCGGTCCTTACCTCGTCACATCCGATGAGGCCGATCCCGCAGCCAACATGCATCTCACGACCCGGGTGAACGGCGAATTGCGCCAGGACACCACGACGTCGCTGATGATGCTGTCGTTCGCCGATCTCATTGCCTACGTCTCGCGCTTCACGACCTTGAAGCCCGGCGACGTGATTTCGACCGGCACGCCGGTCGGCACCGGCATGGGATTCGATCCGCCAAAGTGGCTCAAGGCCGGCGATGTGGTCGAGATCAACGTGCCGCAGCTCGGTACGTTGCGAAACGAGATCAAGGCAGAAAAAGTCTGACGTGATGAATGAGCCGCGCAATGCCTGTGTCATCGGCTGGCCGGCCGGGCATTCGCGCTCGCCGCTGATCCATAACTACTGGATCGGGCAGCATGGCCTGAGCGGTGAGTACCGCAAGGAAGCGGTGCAGCCGGAGGATTTCGCGGCGTTTGCAAAGGCGCTGGCATCGAACGGCTACGCCGGCGCCAATGTCACGATCCCGCACAAGGAAGCTGCGCTGGCGCTGTCGCAGCCGGACGAACGCGCGCAGGCGGTCGGTGCGGCAAACACGCTATGGCTCGATGGTGGCGCGTTGAAATCCACCAACACCGATGTCGAGGGTTTCCTCGCCAACCTCGATGCGTCCGCGCCGGGCTGGGATAAAGGCAGGACCGCACTGGTGCTGGGGGCGGGCGGTTCGGCGCGCGCCGTGGTGTTCGGCCTGCGCGAACGCGGCATGGAAAAAATCCATGTCGCCAACCGCACCATCGAACGCGCGCAGGCGCTGCGCGATCGTTTCGGCGAGCGCGTCATGCCCGTGACATGGGATGCGGTGCCGGGCCTGATGGCGAGCGCGAACCTTTTGGTCAACACGACTTCGCTCGGCATGAAGGGGCAGCCGCCGCTCGACATCGATATTTCAGGATTGCGCGGCGATGCCGTGGTGGCCGATCTTGTCTATGTCCCTTTGGTGACGCCGCTGCTGGCGGCGGCCAGGGCGCGGGGCCTGCCAACCGCCGATGGTCTCGGCATGCTGCTGCATCAGGCGGTGCGCGGGTTTTCTCTGTGGTTCGGCGTGAAACCGGCCGTGACGCCGGAACTTCGCAAGCGGGTGGAAGACGACCTTCTCAGGTCCTAGGGCACGCGCTCCGCTTTTTGTGATCGGCGAAAGCCTGTCGGCCCGCGGAATAACCGGGCATGACAGGGGTTGTGCTTGGCATTGGCCGGCACTCCGCGCGGCGCAAAAAGCGCGCGGTTAGCGCATACTGGGAGGATTCAATGGTGAAATTCGCACGGCGTACCGCCGGTCTTGCCGCTGCCTCGCTGCTCATGCTGGGTTCCATCGCGCTGGCGCAAGCGCCTGCGCCCGCCAATCCGCCGGTGCGCGTGCGCGCCACCGTCGAAAAACTCGATGGCAACAAGCTGATGGTGAAGATGGCCAGTGGCCAGGACACCACCATCAATCTCGCCGACAACTTCCGCGTTCTCGGCATCGAGAAAACCACCATCGGCGACGTCAAGGTCGGCAACTACGTCGGCGTGTCGTCGATGCCGCAGACCGACGGCACGCAGAAGGCGATCCATGTCCATATTTTCCCGGATGCGATGCGCGGCACGGCGGAAGGTCATGTCCCGTGGGACAATCGTCCCGGCAGCATGATGACTAACGCTGCGGTTGAAACCACGGTCGCCGGCAATGACGGCCAGACGCTGACGGTCAAATACAAGGGCGAAGAAAAGAAGGTCGTGGTTCCGGCCGACGCGATCATCGTGAAATACGTTCCCGGCGACAAGGCGCTGCTCACCTCCGGCGCGAAGATCTTTATCGCCGGCGCAGCTAGGCAGCCCGATGGATCGCTGAACGCCGCGAATGTTTCCGTGGGGCTCAATGGCCTGACGCCGCCGATGTGAATGGACGCGAAATCGTGCGCGAAATCGTGAATGTCAAAGTGTGCGCCATCCATCATAATGGCGCACACTTTTAGTTTGGGGCGCGCAGCGCTTTTCGGGAGAGAGACATGAACAAGACCATCATCCTGACGCTGACTGCCGCCCTGATGGCCGCAACACCTGCGCTCGCGCAACAGCCCCAGACCACGCGCCTGCGTGGCACCATCGAGAAGATCGAGGGCGGCATGCTGACGGTGAAAAGCGAAGCCGGCGAGGTCAAGCTCGCGGTCGCCGACAACGCGCAGGTCTATGGCGTCAGGAACGCGACGCTCGCCGACGTCACGCCCAACGCCTTCATCGGCGTCGGCGCGATGCCGCAGGCGGACGACAGCCAGAAGGCCATTCAGGTGATGATCTTTGCCGAAGCCCAGCGCGGTATTGGCGAAGGCCATCGCCCGTGGGATCGCCCCGGCTCGACCATGACCAACGGCACGGTCGATACGACGGTGAAGGCGGTCGAAGGGCAGGTGCTGACGGTGAAATACAAGGACGGCGAAAAGAAAATCGTCATCACGCCGGAGTCGACGATCCGCGCTTACGTGGTGGGCGACAAGGCTGAGCTGAAAGCCGGCGCGGCGATCGCGACCTTCGCGGTGAAAAAGCCGGACGGCAGCTTTGAAACGAGCCGCATCAACGTCGGGCGCGACGGCATCGCGCCGTAAATCCCTGCTGCAATTGTAGGCAGTCGTGACATTACGCGGCGCTTAAACAAGCGGCCGTTTCAGGCCGTGCGCGGGGCCTGTACCGGCAGGCCCGGACGTTTCCTCAACGCATTGAAGTAAAGGCTGAAATTGCTTGTGCCCCGGCTTCAGCCGGTGGCATGGCGGTTGCAATTCCTGGCGCGTGATTGCGGGGATCGCCGTGGCGCGCAGCGCAGGGCTTCCCGCAACGCTGTGTGATGAAGGAGACGAACATGAACCGCGCCGGGCTGACGGAGAAGATTCTCGATATCAAGCGTGAGAACGGCTGGACCTGGAAATACATCTGCGACGAGATCGGCGGCATGTCGCCGGTGATGATCGTCGGCGCGCTGCTGGGCAATCACAAGCTGACCAGGCCGCAGGTCGGCAAGGCTGGCGATCTGTTCGGCCTAACCAAATCCGAAACCGCGATGCTCAACGAAGTGCCGATGCGCGGCGCCGGCACGCCGATGCCGCCGACCGATCCGCTGATCTACCGCTTCTATGAACTCGTGATGGTCAACGGCCCGGCGTGGAAGGCGCTGATCGAGGAAGAATACGGCGACGGCATCATGTCGGCCATCGACTTCGACATGGTGATGGAGCGGCTGCCCGATCCGCGCGGCGACCGCGTGAAGTTCACGATGTCGGGCAAGTTCCTGCCGTTCAAATACTACGGCGCGAGCGGGAACGTGCCGCAGTATGGGTATAAAGGAGGAGTGAGGGCGAAACAGGCTGCGGCCTTGTCCGCTTGTCGTGTAGCCCGGATGGAGCGCAGCGACATTCGGGATCGCGCTCTGCAAGCCCACCGTTTATCCCGGATTTCGCTCTGCTCAATCCGGGCTACTTGCTTTGCCAGAATGTAGGGTGGGTTAGGCGCGTAGCGCCGTAACCCACCATCAAGTTCGCCGTTGACTGTTCAGCGGTGGGTTACGCGCCTTCGGCGCTAACCCACCCTACGCGCTATTCCATCGTCCGCGCGCGCATAAGCTTAGGGCGGATTAGCAAAGCGTAATCCGCTGATTCCAGAACACCAAGATGGCGGGTTACGCCTTCGGCTAACCCGCCCTACAAGCTACCTTTCCCTCATCCTCTTCTCCTCCCGCTCTCGCTTCGTCAAATTCCGCTCCGGCGGTGGGGCGCGGCTGATGATGAAATCCACCAGCGCTTGTTCCGGCGCAATCTCGGTGCGGATGCCGGCGGCGCGCAAGGCGCGTAACACCTCGCGCGGTTCGGCATCAAACAGCGGCGAGGGCGCTTCATCGTTTGCAATTGCGAGTGAGATACGCCTGCGCGGACCGGCAGCGAGTTTCGCCATTTTCAAAAGCTCCGTTGCCTCGGCGAGCTTGTCGAGATCGACGCTCTCGCTCGCTTCCAGTTCGCGGATCGCGCGTTCGGCGAGTGCCGAGAGTCGGATGGCGAGTGTGCGCCGTCTCAACTTCGCGCCGGCGCGCTCGGTCGGCACGCTATCGGTCGCGCGAGGCGCGAATAGCGGCCGCTGCCAGTTTTGGTCACGCCGCCAGCGGCAGGCGAGGCTGGCATCGACGCCGGTCTTTGCCGAAATCTGTTTGTAAGTCAGCGTCGTCTTTTCGATCAGGTGGCGCACCTCTGCCACCTTGGCGTCGGTGTGCGGCTGGTTCGTTCCGCGCGGGCGGCGGACGACGGGGACGGCCGAATCCTGGACGGCCGGCTCATGCTGGTGGGGATTGAGGCGGACGATGGAGGGTGAAAAGGATGGGTACATATATAGGAATATAAACAGAAATAGGCCTTAATGCAATATGCCGCTAACTGCCCTTTTGCGCAGCGGATTTCGCGCTAGATAAGGCGTATCGAACGCCACACAGAAATCCTCATCCCATGAAAAAAATCGGCTTCCTCTCCTTCGGCCACTGGACCCCGTCGCCCCAGTCGCAGACGCGCTCCGCCTCCGACGCCCTCCTGCAATCCATCGACCTCGCCGTCGCGGCGGAAGAACTCGGCGCGGACGGGGCCTATTTCCGGGTGCACCATTTCGCGCGCCAGCTCGGCTCGCCGTTTCCGCTGCTGGCGGCCTGCGGCGCGAAAACCAAGCGCATCGAGATCGGCACCGCGGTCATCGACATGCGCTACGAGAACCCGATGTATATGGCGGAGGATGCGGGCGCGGCCGACCTCATCGCCGGCGGGCGCCTGCAGCTCGGCATCAGCCGCGGCTCGCCCGAGCAGGTGATCGACGGCTGGCGGCATTTCGGTTACGCGCCGCCCGAAGGGATGAGCGACGCCGAGATGGCGCGGCATCACACGGAAGTGCTGCTCGATGTGCTGCGCGGCGAGGGCTTCGCGCGCCCCAACGCGAGCCCGATGTTTCCGAATCCGCCCGGCCTCATACGCCTCGAGCCGCACTCGGAGGGCCTGCGTGACCGCATCTGGTGGGGCGCGAGTTCCAACGCCACCGCTGTGTGGGGCGCGAAGCTCGGGATGAACTTGCAGAGTTCGACGCTCAAGATCGTCGAGAGCGACAAGCCGTTTCACGTCCAGCAGGCCGAGCAGATCCGGGCGTTCCACGCGGCGTGGAAGGAAGCGGGGCATACGCGCGCGCCGCGCACGTCGGTGAGCCGCAGCATCTTCGCCCTGGTGGACGACCGCGACCGCGCCTACTTCGGGCGCGGCGAGAAGGACGGCGACCAGATCGGCTTTCTCGGCGACAACACGCGCGCCATCTTCGGGCGAAGCTATGCGGCCGAGCCGGATGTGTTGATTGAACAGTTGAAGCAGGACGAGGCGATTGCGGAAGCCGACACGCTGCTGCTGACGGTGCCGAACCAGCTCGGCGTCGATTACAACGCGCATGTGATCGAGATGATCCTCAAGCACGTCGCGCCGGGACTGGGGTGGCGGTGACAGGCGGGCATGTGAACGAGCGGCTTGCTTCGCTCTGTCTCGGCCTCATCCTGAGGAGCGGAGTAGCCGCGTCTCGAAGGATCGAGGCCGCCCCCTCCTTCGAGACGGCGCTTCGCGCCTCCTCAGGATGAGGGCGGAGAGAGACCGCAAGCGTAGCCCGGATTGAGCACAGCGAAATCCGGGGCCGACCTCAATGCCTGTCCCGGATGTCGCTTCGCTCCATCCGGGCTACACATTCTCGGCAATGACGGCCCTTAATTCACCAGCTTCTTCAGTGCTTCCCTGAATGCCGGTGCGATGTCCGGACGGTCAAGCGCGTAGGCGACGTTGGCGGTCAGGAAGCCGATCTTGGAGCCGCAATCGTAGCTCGTGCCGGAGAACTTCACGCCGTAGAACGGCTGCTGCTGCGCGAGCCGGATCATGGCGTCGGTGAGCTGGATTTCGCCGCCGGCGCCGCGTTCCTGCGTCGCCAGCACGTCAAAGATTTCCGGCTGGAGAATGTAGCGGCCGGTGATCGAGAGGTTGGAGGGCGCTTCCTCCTGCTTCGGCTTCTCGATCATCTGGGTGATCTCGAAGGCATTGCCCTTGGCCTTACCCTGACCCACGATGCCGTACATGTGGACGCGGTCCTGCGGCACTTCCTCAACGGCGATGATGTTGGCCTTGTCGCCGAGGGAGTTATAGGCGTCCATCATCTGGGCGAGGCAGCCGCGCGGCGCCTGCACCAGCACGTCAGGCAGCAACACCGCGAACGGTTCGTTGCCGACGATCTCGCGCGCGCACCATACCGCATGGCCAAGGCCGAGCGGCGACTGCTGCCGCGTGAAACTGGCCTGTCCGGCTTCCGGCATATCCTTCGCCAGCGCGTCGAGGTCGGCCTTGCGGTTTTTTCCGGCCAGTGTGGTTTCGAGTTCGTACTGGCGGTCGAAATGGTCTTCGATGACGCCCTTGTTGCGTCCCGTCACGAAGATGAAATGTTCGATGCCGGCCTGCTTCGCCTCATCGACGACGTGCTGGATCAGCGGGCGGTCCACGACGGTCAGCATTTCCTTCGGCATCGCCTTGGTGGCGGGAAGGAAACGGGTGCCGAGACCGGCAACCGGCAAGATGGCTTTTCGAATGGTCATAGAATCCTGTGCGAAATGACGGTGACGGGATAGGGCTGTCATAATTGCGCGCAATTTTGCGAAAAAATCATGACCACGCCGCAAATGAGGTGACAAACGCCGCAGTTAAGGAAGCTGTAACCATGGATGAGGCCCTAATGGCGCGTCAAATGTGGGTTTGTCTATGCGTAGCGCCGGATCTGGCGGATCGATGCTGAAGTTTGGCCGCTGCCTGTCGGCTGTCACGCTGGTACTGGCGGCGCTGTCCGGCTGCGCCGACATGCCGCTCGGCAATACGTCGTCCTATGCGCCGGCCGGCAAGAACCTGCCGCCATCCGCGCCAGGCGGCACCCGCGAATGGAGCGGGGAGGGTGGCGCATCCGGCCATCCGGCGATGACCGCCGACGCCATCCGCGCCGCCGCTGCCGATTTCCCGAACTGCATCGCCAGATACGGCCACGACGCCGCGCGGCGCGGCGTATCGCAGCAGGCCTATGCGAGCCTGACGCGCGATTTGACCCCCGACCTGCGCATCATGGATTTGATCGACGCGCAGCCGGAATTCACCAAGGCGTTCTGGGAGTATCTCGACACGCTGGTGAGCGAGGCGCGCATTTCGCGCGGGCGCGAAATGCTGGCGCAGCACAAGCAGGTGTTCGACGCCGCCGAGCGCAGCTATGGCGTTGACCGCTACACCATCGCCGCGATCTGGGGCGTTGAGTCGAATTACGGCACGCAGGGCGGCGAACGTCCGGTGTTGCGCTCGACGGCGACGCTCGCTTGCGTCGGCCGCCGCCAGCCGTTCTTCAAGGAGGAATTCCTCTCGACGGTCGAAATTCTCAATCGCGGCGATGTCAAACCCGATCGCATGATCGGTTCCTGGGCTGGCGCATTCGGGCCGACGCAGTTCATGCCGACGACGTTCAAGCGTTTTGCTGTCGATTTCGACGGCGACGGCCACCGCGACACGGTGGATTCAATTGCCGACGTGGTCGCCTCGACTGCCAATCTTCTCAAGGCGAACGGCTGGGTGCCCGGCCAGACGTGGGGTTATGAAGTCGCGGTGCCGCAGAGGTTCGATTACCTGCTGGCGGATCGCGCGAAACAGCTCACGATCAACGAATGGTCGCGGCTTGGCCTGCGCCGCGCCGACGGCCAGCCGTTCGCGCATGGCAGCGACCGCGCCTTCCTGCTGGTCCCGGCCGGTGCACGCGGGCCGGCATTCCTGATACTGCCGAATTTCCGCGCTGTCATGAAATACAATCCGTCGGAAGCCTATGCGCTGGCGATCACCCACCTTGCCGACCGGATGCGCGGCGGCGGTCCCTTCGTGCAGGCATGGCCGCGCGACGAACGGGTGCTGACCCGCGACGAGCGGCTGGAATTGCAGCAGCATCTGGCGCGGCGCGGCCTCGATGTCGGCGAAGCGGATGGCCGCCTTGGCCCGGCGTCGCGCAGCGCGATCATGAAGTTCCAGGTGGCGTCCGGCCTGCCGCCCGACGGCTTTGCCTCGGCGTCGCTGCTGGACAGGCTGCGGACACAGTAAGAGCCTGCGATTTGCCGCCGGTTTTGTGCCCAAAATCCGGCAGTAACCAAGCCCGCTAGGTCTTGTCAGGGACTGCCGGCTGCGCCCTTCAAGTCGCCTTGTTTTCTGTGCTAAAATTGCCGCCATGAAACCGGCAGCCAGGCCCAAGACCTCACGGACGATCTCGCGCTTTATCGCCTTCGGGTTCGGCGCCTCACTGGCTTTGGGCATGTTTGCCGCGCCGGCTTTCTCGCAACTGTTCGACGAGCGGTTCTTTCCGTTCGACCAGCGGCCGTCGCGCGGCCTGTTCCAGCAGAACGCGCCGCAGCGCCCGGCCGACAGTTCGCATGCGCCGTCACCGCGCAAGTATGAAAAGAATGAAGCCAGCGATCTATCGACCGTGGTGGTCATGGGCGACTCGATGGCCGACTGGCTCGGCTACGGCCTGGAGTCGTCGTTCTCGGAATCGCCCGACATCACGGTGCTGCGAAAGTATCGCTCCGGTTCGAGCCTGATCTTCAACGAGCCGGGCCGTGGTCCGCGCAGCAAGCAGTTCGACTGGGCTGCCGCGGCAAAGGAAATTCTCGCCAAGGAATCCGGCAGTGTCGTCGTGATGATGATCGGCCTCAGCGACCGCGAACCGATCCGCGAAGTGCGGCCCGCCACGCCGGCGAAGCCCGCGCCGGGCGCAAGAAACGCGCCTGCTGCAAAACCCGCTGACGCCACCAAGCCCGCCGATCCCAAAGTTGCGGATGCAAAGCCAGCCACCGCCAAACCCGCGGAGCCCGCCAAGCCGCAGGTTGCCGAAGCGCCCGCCGACAAGCCTGACGCCGACGACGACGATCAGGCCGTGGCGGAACAGGCGCCGCGCGGCGGCACCGGCACCTATGAGTTCAGGTCCGAGAAATGGCTCGAAGCCTATAACAAGCGTCTCGACGATGTGATGGCGGCGCTCAAGAGCAAGAACGTCCCGGTGATCTGGGTCGGCCTGCCGCCGGTGCGCGGCCCGCGCGCTATGGCCGACATGGCTTTTCTCAACGACATCTACAAGGCGCGCGCCGAGAAGGCCGGTATCTATTACGTCGATGTCTGGGATGCCTTCGTCGATGAAGGCGGCAAGTTCGCGCAGTTCGGCCCTGACTTTGCAGGCCAGAACCGCCGCCTGCGTGCCAGCGACGGCGTGTATTTCACGCAGGCTGGCGCGCGCAAGCTCGCGCATTATGTCGAGAAGGAAATCCGCCGCGCCATGATGCCGAGCGGCCCGATTGCGATTCCATTGCCGGTCGAGCCGGGCATGCAGGGCGCCAGCGCACCGGTGCCGGCGCCCGACCAGACCATGCCGCGTCCGCTTGCAGGTCCGGTGATTCCGCTCAATGCCTCGGGCGACAACTTCACCGAAGCCGAGGAACTCGCCGGCGTCGGCGGTTCGAAACAGGTCGTCGGCGACGTGATTGCCTCGAGTGTGCTGGCCAAGGGCGACGCGCTGCCGGTTCCGGCAGGCCGTGCCGATGACTTCGTGTGGCCGCGCCGCGGTCCGGCGCCGCTGAATGCGGACCCGGTGGTGGCGCGCACGAGCATTCCAATGACGCCGATGCTGGCCGAACGTCCGGGCATGACAAAGGTGGCGGCAGTTCCCGAAAAGCAGCGTCCGCGCGTTGCGCGCACGGCTGCAAATTCACCGCGTGAACAACAGCGCGATCCGCGCCGCCAGCAGCAAACGCCGCCGCCGTTCTTCTTTTTCTTCTCGCGGTGAGCCCCTATCAAAGCGCTCGTTTGAGCCGCTACGATATCGTATCCTAAGTTTGGGGGCGGGATATGTTTCGCGGTGTTTTGCCGTTCATACCATTTCGCTTATAAGATGAAAGTTCCAGCATAGGGGCAATCGTGGAGATTTTTCTAGTAGTTGTAGGGGTGTTGGTTGGCGGCTATTTGCTGCTCAACTGGAAAAGAAACAGCGATCCCCTAAACCGGAAATGCGCCGCAGAGATTTGCGAGTATCTAATTTCCTCACCCCAAATCAGCATCGAAGACATTCACGCAATTTTTATGCGGAATGCTCGGTACAAAGCACAGGGAGCTATCGCCTAAAGTTGGTGACGGCCTGATCTTTTAGGCGGCGGTTTCGTCCTGAAGGTCGCTCGCCTTGGCGATGACCTCCAACCCGTTAGTGAACTTTACCCCCAGGATAAGTTTTGGCAAGAGCGCGTGGCCATCAAGGCG
>CANJBX010000073.1 GCA_947472885.1 Hyphomicrobiaceae bacterium | reverse complement strand
GACGCCGAATCTCCTTCAGCACTTGTTCTGCGGGCGCTTTGCCCGGTCCGGGTTTCTGTTTCATCTTCGCTCCTTGCGGCTACGATGAACCAGAAATCCTCCCTTCGTGAAGTCCCTCAAATGGTCTCAGGGGTGCTGACGGCGAACAATCCGCTCCATCGTCGCAATCCGCAATCAGGGCGGCGTTACGCTCAAGAACGGCGACCGCGTCATGCCGGACCCGATCCTCGTCGGCCGCAACGCGGAGAAGCTGGCGCAGCTCGCCAAGGCCCACGGCATCACGCGCTTCACCACCGATCTCGACAAGGCGCTGAAGAACAAGGAAGACACGCTGTTCTTCGACGCTGCGACCACGCAGCTACGCGCCAGACTGCTCAAGCAGGCGATGGCCGCCGGCAAGGACATCTATTGCGAAAAGCCGGTCGCTGAAACCACCGCCGATGCGCTCGACCTCGTGCGCGCCGCCAGAAAGGCCGGCGTCAAGCACGGCGTCGTGCAGGACAAGCTGTTTCTTCCCGGCCTTCTGAAACTCAAGACGCTGATCGATAGCGGCTTCTTCGGACAAATTCTCTCGGTGCGCGGCGAGTTCGGATATTGGGTTTTCGAAGGCGACTGGGCACCGGCGCAGCGGCCGTCGTGGAATTACCGCAAGAAAGATGGCGGCGGCATCATTCTCGATATGCTGTGTCACTGGCGCTACGTGATGGACAACCTGTTCGGCGAAGTGAAAAGCGTCTCGTGCCTCGGCGCAACGCATATCCCCAAGCGTGTCGATGAGAACGGCAAGACCTACAAGGTCGATGTCGATGACGCCGCCTACGCAACGTTCGAACTCGAAACCGGCGTCATCGTGCAGATCAACTCGTCATGGACGACGCGCGTGCGCCGCGACGATCTCGTGACATTCCATGTCGATGGCACGCACGGCTCGGCCGTCGCGGGATTGCAGAAATGCTGGAGCCAGCAGCGCGTCAACACACCCCGCCCGGTGTGGAACCCGGACGTGCCACAGCCGATCGATTTCTACGAGACATGGTCGGAAGTGCCGGGCCTCGGCACCTATGACAATGGCTTCAAGACCGAATGGGAAATGTATATCCGCCACCTGTTCGACAACGAGCCGTTCAAATGGACCTTGATGGAAGGCGCCAAGGGCGTGCAGCTCGCGGAAGCCGGACTGAAAAGCTGGAAAGAGCGGCGCTGGATCGACCTTCCGGCGCTGAAGGTGTAGCCGATGCCGACGCTCAACCTCCCCGTCGCCCGCGGCAAGATCAAACCTTATACGACCAAACCCGCGAAGCATTTTCCCACGGCCAAGACTCCCTTCAATCGCGTGGCCTATGCCGCCGCGCACGTCGTCGCCGATCCGCTGGCGGACAACGATCCGTGGCTGACGACCGCCATCGACTGGGAACGCACCATCGCATTCCGCAAGCACCTGTGGTCGCTCGGCCTCGGCGTCGCGGAAGCCATGGACACCGCCCAGCGCGGCATGGGCATGGACTGGAGCAATTCGCTCGAACTGATCCGCCGCAGCCTCGACGCCGCGAAGGACCATCCCGGCGCGATGATCGCGTCCGGTGCGGGCACCGACCATCTCGAGCCCGGCGCAAATGTCACCATCGACGACGTGATCCGCGCCTATGAGGAGCAATGCGCGGCCATCGAGAAACTCGGCGGCCGCATCATCCTGATGGCCAGCCGCGCGCTGGCCAAGGCTGCGCGCTCGCCCGACGATTACGCCAGGGTCTATGGCCGCGTGTTGTCGCAAGTGAAACACCCCGTCATCATCCATTGGCTGGGCGACATGTTCGACCCGGCGCTCGCGGGCTATTGGGGGCACGCGAACTACGACGCCGCGATGGACGTGGCGGTCGATGTCATCGCGGACAATGCCGGGAAGATCGACGGCGTGAAGATTTCGCTGCTCGACAAGGACAAGGAAATCGCCATGCGCCGCCGCCTGCCGCAAGGCTCGCGCATGTATACCGGCGACGACTTCAATTACGCCGAACTGATCGCGGGCGACGCGCGCGGCTATTCCGACGCGCTGCTCGGCATTTTCGATGCCATCGCTCCGGCCGCCGCCGCTGCGCTGGGCGAGCTGACGCGCGGCGACGACAAGACCTTCCACGACATTCTTGCGCCGACCGTGCCGCTGTCGCGCCACATCTTCAAGGCGCCGACGCGGTTCTACAAAACCGGCGTGGTGTTCATGGCCTACCTCAACGGACTGCAGGATCACTTCACCATGGTCGGCGGACAGGAAAGCACCCGCTCGACGCTGCATCTGGCCGAATTATTCCGCTTGGCCGACGCTGCCGGACTGCTGGCAGACCCGGAACAGGCGTCTGCGCGCATGTATTCCGTCATGGCCGCACACGGCGTCCACTGATGCGCGACTTTTCGCAAGATCACCGCGCACTCGCGATCAACAGCGCGACGGTGAAAGCCCTGAATCTTCAACAGCTTTGCGACGCCTGCGTGCGCGCCGGCATTACCACGATTGCGCCCTGGCGCGACCAGATCCAGGCGGTCGGAATTTCCACAGCCGGAAAAATCATTAAAGATGCGGGACTTGGCGTGACCAGCCTGGTGCGTGCTGGCCTGTTTACCGCAGCCAGTGAGGCCGGACGCAAGGCCGCCATCGACGATAACCGCCGCGCCGTGGACGAAGCCGCCGGAATAGGCGCGGCTAACCTCTTGCTGATCGCGGGCGGCCTTCCGCCGGGCTCGAAAGATATCGCCGGCGCACGCCAGCAAGTTCATGACGGCCTCGCAACGCTCCTGCCCTACGCAAAATCCGCCAACATGCCGCTCGCGCTCAAGCCGCTGCACCCGATGACCGCCGCCGACCGCGGCTGTGTGACAACCCTCGGAAATGCCAAGGATATTTGCGACGAACTGGGAGACGGCCTCGGTGTCGCCATCGACGTCTATCATGTCTGGTGGGACCCGACGCTGCCGCAAGAGATCGCGCGCGCCGGAAAGCGCATATTGGGCTTTCATGTCTGCGACTGGCTGGTGCCGACCACCGATCTCCTGACCGACCGCGGCATGATGGGCGACGGCATCATCGACATCAAAAGCATACGCGGAATGGTCGAAGCGGCCGGCTACGATGCGCCAGTCGATGTCGAAATATTCTCCGCCAACAACTGGTGGAAACGCGACGCCGATGAGGTGCTGCGCATCTGCATCGAACGATTCCGGAGCGTCGTCTGATGAACACCGTCTACGACGGCATCATCATCGGCGCGGGCCACAACGGCCTCATCCTGGCGAGCTATCTCGGCAAGGCCGGACTTAAGATCCTGCTGATCGACAGGAAGCACGTCGCCGGCGGCGGACTGTCCACCCTGGAAGACCCGCGCCATCCGGGCTTCCTGCATAACACGCACGCCTTCTTCCAGCGCGCCGTTACTTCGATGCCGTGGTACGCGGACCTCGAACTGGAGCGCCACGGCGCAAAGTATATTGAGCCTGAACTCAACGTTGCACTGATTACGAGCGATAATCGCGCGCTGGAATGGTGGACCGATATCGGGCGTACCGTCGCCTCGTTCGAGCAATTCAGCAAGCGCGATGCCGACACCCTCAAACGCTGGCAAAACGAGTTCGTCCCCATCGTCCAGAATATCCTCGGCCCCGAAGGCCGCTCGCCGCCACTGCCGCCGCAAGAACGCCGCGCGCTGCTGTCGAAAAGCGCCGCCGGACGGCGGCTGATGGAAGTCAGCGCGCTGTCGCCGCTGGAGTTCGTCCATCAGGAAATCGAGAACCCGACGGTGAAGGCGGGCTTGCTGTTCTTCAATGGCCTTCGCGAGGTCGATCTTCGCGTCAAAGGCTTTGGCCACCACATCGCAGCGCTGCTGGCGTCACCCGCCAAGGCGCAGATGTCGCGCGGCGGCACCGCGGCGCTCGCCCGCGCGCTGGAATCTTCCGTCCGCGAAAGCGGCGGCAGCATTCGATTGCTGACAACGCCCAAGCGTATCGTCGTCGAGAACGGCAAGGCCATTGGTGTGGAGACCGACGACGGCGAAGTGCTGCGCGCCAAACAATTCGTGGTGTCGTCGCTCAATCCGCATCAGACCTACCTCGATATGCTCGACGTAAGCCTTGTCCCGCGCGAAATCCGCGAGCAGGCCAAAGCGTTTCAATACAACCTGCTGGCGCCGCTGTTTGCGCTCAACCTCAATCTCGCCGAACCGCCACGCTATGCGGCGAGCGCTGCGAACCCGCAGCTTGACCGCGCGTTCATGGTCATCATGGGTCTCGATCACGTCGATCAATTTTCCGACATCGTGCGCCATCATGAGGCTGGCACCGTACCGCCGACCGTGATGTGGGGCGCTTGTCCGACCGTGTTCGATGCAAGCCAGGCTCCCGCCGGCAAGCACACCGCCTTCATGTGGGAGAAGCTGCCGTACTATCTCAATGGTAATCCGGCGAACTGGGACGGCGCAGGCGAAGCGCACGGACGCAAGATGCTGGACCTCTGGAAGCGGCACGCACCGAACCTCGAAGGCGCAGTGATCGACTCATTCACCCGCACGCCGCTCGATACCGAACGCAGCCTGCCAAACATGCGCGAGGGTGATTTGCTGGTCGGCGCGTTCACCCATGGACAGGTCGGCTACGACCGGCCATTCCCCGGCGCGGGTCACTACCGCACCCACGTTCCCGGACTTTATCTTTGCGGCTCCAGCAGCCACCCGGGCGGCAATGTTACCGGCCTGCCCGGCTACAACGCGGCACAAGTGCTGCTGGCCGATCTCGGCATCAAGACAGACTGGGCACCGCCGCCGATTGCGGATCGCCTCGCCGCCTTGTCGTAGCGTTCAACGCAGCAGCAACGTCCGCATGGCAAAAGCGGCAGAATTGCCTGAGTCGCGGACTCACTGGCCGTATTCTGGCAATGGCTATTTTTGCTTTATCGCCCAATAAATGACTCGCCCCGACTCGGATGCTTTGCCCTGCTTTGAGGGAGAGACATTGCGAGGATTTGCGCATGATACAGCTGTCGATGTTTACACCTTCACCCTCGAACGCTGCTGGCGACGCGGATCGCTCCGGTCGCGGCAGCGCAAGATCGCGTTTGATCACCGCCGTGGCCTATTGCCTGTCTGGCGCGACGCTGCTGCTGGCGACGTTCATCGGCGGCCTGTAGCGTTCGGCGGCCCACCTGTACCTGCGCAATCCCACCCAGGTGGGAAGCGATACGCATTATTTCGCTAGGACTGCCCCGTTGGGACGTGGCAGTAACTGTCAAAATCCCATCAGCCAATCCGAAGCAGAAAATGACAGCTAAGATTATCGACGGCCGCGCCGTTTCAGCGGCAATTCGCAGCGATTTGAAGATCCGCGTCCAAGCCCTCGCCAAAAAAGGAACCACGCCCGGCCTGGCCGTTATCATGGTTGGGGCCAATCCGGCCTCCGCGGTCTATGTCCGCAACAAGATTCGCGCCTGCGGGGAAGTCGGAATTCGCTCGTTCCAGCATAATTTTCCTGCCGACGCCGATCCCAAGGCGATCCTCGACCTCATTGAGGAACTGAATACCCGCAAGGATACCCATGGTATTCTGGTGCAACTTCCGCTGCCGCCGCAGTTCTCGATCTCGGAAATTCTCCAGACCATTTCCGCCGACAAGGATGTCGATGGCTTCCACCTTTATAATGTCGGCGGTCTCGTCGTTGGCGACACGGTGTTCCCGCCCTGCACGCCCTATGGCGTCGTGAAGCTGCTGGAGCACGAGGGTATCGAGATCGAAGGCAAGAACGTTGTTGTGGTTGGCGCCAGCAATATCGTCGGCAAACCGATGGCGCTCATGCTGATGCAGCGCGACGCCACTGTCGCCATTTGCCATGCCAAGACCCGCGATCTGGCGCAGTTCACGATCCTCGCCGATATTCTGGTGGTAGCGGCGGGCAAGCCAAACCTGATCGTCCCGCAGATGGTGAAGACGGGCGCCGTGGTGATCGATGTCGGCATCAACCGCCTGCCCGATGGCCGACTCGTCGGCGATGCCGACTTCGAGGGCCTCAAGAACAAGGTCTCTCACATCACGCCAGTCCCCGGCGGCGTCGGTCCGATGACCGTCACGATGCTGCTGTCCAACACCATCGCTTCGGCCGAACGCGCGGCCTGAGGCGCGCGCCACGGACAAACAACGGTCAAAGCGAAATAGCGCCTTCCAGCGGCTCGCCCTTGGCGAAGCGCGCAATGTTTCTTGCGAACTGATCGGCAAGACGCTTGCCGGTGGACTTACTTCCAAACGTGCTGATATGCGGCGTAATCAGCAGGCGTGGCGCCGTCCACAACGGGTGACCCGGCGGAAGCGGCTCCGGGTCCGTGACGTCCAGCGCCGCTCCACCGATGGCCCCGCTGTGCAAGGCCGCGATCAGCGCATCGGTCTCGATCACTGCGCCGCGCGAGATATTCACAAGAAACCCCTGTTTCTTGAGTAGCGCCACCCGGCGCGCGTCGATCATGCGAAGCGAATCCGCATTCATCGTCACCGCCAGGAACACCACATCGCTGTCCGCCAGAACCTCGTCCAGCTTGCTGAGCGGCAGTGTCTGATCCGCAAGCGGATTGTGAGTACCCGACCGCGTGACCGCCGTAATTCTCCTGGTAAACGGACGAACCCGCACGGCAATCTGCTGGCCGATTGCGCCAAAGCCGACGATGGCGACGTTCATGTCTTCAACGGAACGAAGCTGCGGGATGATCGACGTGTCCCATTTCCGCTCGCGCTGGCGATCCAGCGAGAATGGAAATTGCCGCACAAGGCATAAAAGCTGCGCCACCGCATGTTCGGCAACCGAGGGCGCATGCACGCCCGCGGCATAGGTCAGGTGAACGCCCGGCGGCACGCCGACCCGCGAAAGAATGTCGTATCCGCCGCTCGTCAGGCCAATCCAGCGCAGCTTGCCGGGGTTCTCCTTGAACGCATCTGGAATGGCTGCGCCGTAATAGGTTGGCGTTATCCAGAGGGCATCGGCGCGCGGCAGTTCGCGCAGCAGCGCCGCCTCGTCGGGTACTTCCAGATAGTCCAGTTTGCACCGCGCGGCCAACTCGGCCAGTTCCGCCTGGAAAACCTGTCCCCTAAATACGATGCGCAAAGCCATTCTCCACGAGCGGCAAACTTCCGGCACCTTGCGCGGAAGCGTCCCTGGCCAGTTTTAGCTCATTGAAGTCATGGGTGTCTCACGCATCAAGTCGTTGATTGCATTTTGCAGCTAATGCAAATCCTGTCACTTGATCGCGGTGCCGATATCCGGTCGCCCGGCGTTCGCCATTGCCAGTTCCGCGGCCGTCCCCCGACTCGACTCCGGATAGTTGTGCGCGGCATCCCCATAACCAGCGTATTTGCGCCCGTCAGCCCGGTTTGAGACTTGGTGGGCTTGATGCTATTTGCCCGTTGTGATGACTTGATTTCGTGTAACGAGAACAAAACGGGTGGAAACGTGCCTTCGCAACAACAATTCCTGATTGCAGGCGGCGGCCTTGGCGGCCTCGCCACGGCGCTGGGCCTGGCGCGCAAGGGCTACTCCTCCACGGTCCTCGAGCAATCCTCCAGGTTTGGCGAAATCGGTGCGGGCATCCAGATGGCGCCAAACGCCTTCAAGACCTTCGATCACCTCGGGGTCGGCGACCGGGCGCGGCGCGGCGCAGTTTTCGTCGATGAGATGGTGTTGATGGATGCGCTGAGCGGCGAACGGATCGCCGCGCTTTCCGTCGGCGAGCGGTTCCGCAAGCGGTTTGGAAATCCCTATGCCGTCGTGCATCGCGCCGACCTGCACGCTTCCTTCGTCGAAGCCTGCCGCGATTCAAAGCGGGTAGACCTGCAAGTCGATAGCCAGGTCGTGCGCTATACCCAGACCGAAGATGTCGTCACCGCTCACCTGCGCGACGGCAGACAGGTCACGGGCATTGCGCTGATCGGGGCCGACGGATTGCGCTCGAAGGTGCGGCAGCAACTCGTCGATGACGGTGAGCCGCTGGTATCGGGCCACACGACATTCCGTTCGGTTATTCCAACCGAGAAAATGCCGGACGACTTGCGCTGGAATGCCGCCACGCTGTGGGCCGGACCCAAGTGTCATCTGGTGCATTACCCGCTCAAGGATGGCAAGGTCTTCAACCTCGTCATCACCTGTCACAATGACGCCAAGGAAGCGGAAAACGGCAAGCCGGTTTCCAGGGACGAAGTTCGCAAGCACTTCATGCATGTCAACGCGCGCGTGCGGCAGCTCATCGATCACGGCGAAGACTGGAAATACTGGGTGTTGTGCGACCGCGAGCCGATCCAGAACTGGGTCGAAGGGCGCGTCGCCTTGCTCGGCGATGCCGCGCATCCGATGCTGCAATACTACGCGCAAGGTGCCTGCATGGCGATGGAAGACGCCGTGTTCCTGTCGCACGCCATCGAGAAACACGGCGACAACATCAAGCAGGCGCTGATCTATTACAATCGCGGCCGCGCGGTACGCACTGCCCGCGTGCAGATGGGCTCGCGGCTGATCGGTGAATACATTTATCACCCGGCCGGCGCGAAGGCCGACGTGCGCAATGCCACCATGAGCGCGATGTCAGAGGAAGAATATTTCGCGGAATTCGCGTGGCTCTACGATGGGCAGGACCTGCCCGCCTGAGTGCCGGCTGAAAAAACGGCGCATCATTTTACGGCAGATACGGTCATCAGGCCGTACGCAGCCGAACGGCCATACGTTTAGCGGCTACGTCGCCCGCCTGCGGTTTCGAGCGCGAAATCCAGCAGGCCACCTTTAATCAATCCGTCGAGCAGGCTGAAATGATTTTCGTTCGGGATGACGAGCGGCGACGGCACGTTCCAGATACGCGCCAGCTCCGCCGACTGCCACTTGAATTCATCGCTCTCCAGCCCGCCAACGCCGATTCCGGTTTTCACGCCGGATCGCGCCTTGCGTTTCATCGGCGACAGCCGCGCGATGGCCTGCGGTGTCGTGACGCCCGTCAAACGTCCGACCGGGAGTAACGCCAAAGGCGTCAGGTCGAACAGGCCCGACAGCAACAGGGCCGACAGAACTGACGGCATCGTGTCGTCCGAGGCGACCATGCCCGCGAGATGTCCGCCCGCGGAATGCCCCGCGACGTGAATGGACGCTGGATCGAACCCAAGCTCTTGCGAATTCGCAACCAGGAATTTCAACGCGGAACGAATTTGCGAAACAATACCTTCCAGAGGAACATCGGGACATAATCCGTAGTTCAGGTTGGCGACGGCGTATCCGGCCTGCAGCATACCGGCAGCAAATTGCGCATGCTGATATTTGTCCGAGGCCTGCCAGTAGCCGCCGTGGATGAACACCCAGAGCGGCGGCGTTGCAACGCCATGCGTCGGACGAAACAGATCGAGCCTCTCGTAGGGACTTGCGCCATAGGCAATATCGAGGCCGCTGCGGCCAGCGCAAAATGCCAACCCGTCCCTGGACCACTGCGCGAACAGCGCATCCATGTTCGGCACCTGTCCGCGCGGGCTGTATTCGCGCGCAAGCTCAGGCAAGGCGTAGCCGTGCCAGACGGGTTCGGTCGATGCCAGCGGGAGAACCGCACGCGCCCGGATCGCAAGCACCGGCTTGTCTGTCTTGACGACCGTGATCGGCGGGCGGAAGCCGCCCAGCACTTCACGAAAGGCCAGATCGAGCACATGCCGCTTGGGGTCGAAGGCGGATAGGTCCGCCGCGAGCCACTCCATCGACGAGAGATGGAACGGCGCGCCACCCTTCGCCGCGAGCGCACGGCCAAGCGAGGACAGCGCCTCGCGTACCGCCGTTTCCGGGTCGGTGGCCGCCGACTGGCCACTGACTTCGATCTCAGAGTCCGACATATCTCTGAACCTGCGCAGCATCGCGTTCCAGATCGGGCGTCGTGCCGGACCACACGGTGCGTCCCTTCTCGATCACGAAATGCCGGTCTGCGAGACGCTTGAGCACATTCAAATTCTTGTCGATCATCAGGATCGACTGGGCGCGCGATTTCAGGAGCGAAATACACGCCCATATCTCGCCACGGATCACCGGCGCCAGCCCCTCCGTCGCTTCGTCCAGAATGAGCAGACGCGGATTGGTCATCAGCGCACGGCCGATGGCCAGCATCTGCTGCTCGCCGCCCGAGAGCGTGCGGCCCATTTGCTTGCGGCGCTCTTTCAGGCGCGGAAAAAGATTGAATACTTCGATGAGCGTCCATGGCGTCGGCCGGTTGAGGCGATTGGCTGCCGTGGCAACCAGATTTTCCTCGACCGTCAGGCGCGGAAAAATCTGCCGGCCCTCCGGCACCAGCCCGACACCGAGCCGCGCCACCGCTTCGGGCGTCCAGCCTGTAACGCGCGTGTTGTTGAATTCGATTTCGCCGGCGCGTGGCGGCAGCAAGCCCATGATCGAGCGGACGGTCGTCGTCTTACCCATGCCGTTGCGGCCGAGCAAGGTCACCACCTCGCCCTCGCCGACCGCGAGGCGGATGTCGAACAGGATCTGGCTACGCCCGTAGCTCGCTTGAAGACCCTCGACCCGCAGCACTACACGTTCCCTTCGCCGAGATAGGCAATTCTGACGGTCTCGTTATTGCGCACTTCCTCGCCGGTGCCTGTGGTGATGCACTGGCCATCGACAAGCACCGATATCCGGTCGGCGAGCGCGAACACCGCATCCATGTCGTGTTCGACCAGCAGGATCGTCGTCTCCTGCTTGAGCTTGCGCAACAGGTCGATGGTGGCGGCGCACTCCGTCGTGCCGAGCCCTGCCATCGGTTCGTCGAGCAGCAGCAGGCGCGGCCGGGTCGCCAGCGCAATCGCGAGTTCGAGTTGCTTCTGTTCGCCGTGGGACATTTCCTTGACGGCAACATGCGCGCGGCCCTCAAGACCGACGCGCGCCAGCCCCAGCAGCGCGGGCTCCGTCAATGCGCGGTCGCTGCGGGCATCGGCCCAGAAATGATAGCTGTGGCCAAGATGGGCCTGAACCGCGAGCGCGACATTGTCGAGCGCGGAATAGTCAAACAGCAGTTGCGTGATCTGGAACGAGCGCGCGAGGCCGCGCCGCACGCGGGCGGCCGTCGAAAGCGCCGTGATGTCCTCGCCGGCGAAGTGGATCGTGCCGGCATTGGGCGCAAGTTCACCGAAGAGCTGCGAAATGAGCGTGGTCTTGCCCGCGCCATTGGGGCCGATGACGGCGTGCAACTCGCCGGTGCGAACTTCCAGCGACAGATCGTTGGTGGCCGTCAGACCGCCGAACCGTTTTGTCAGGTGATCGACCCGCAGCAGAGCGTCAGGCATCCGGCGCCCTCCTGTTTTCCAAGAGGGTGAGAACGCCGCCGCGGGTGAACAGCGCGATCAGGATGAGGATCGGTCCGAGAATGAATTGCCAATGCTCGGTCCAGCCCGTCAGTACGGTTTCCAGTCCGACAAGAATAACTGCGCCGATGGCAGGCCCGAACAAGGTCGCGCCACCGCCGAGGATCACCATGATCATCAGCTCACCGGAGCGCGACCAGTGCAGCATGTCGGGGCTGACGAACTTGGAGAAATTCGCCATCAGCGCGCCGGCGATCCCTGCCCCGATCCCGGCGATGACGAAGGCGACGAGCTTGTAGCGATAGGTCGAGATGCCGATGGCGGCGAGCCGCCGCTCGTTCTGGCGAATGCCGCCCAGCACCAGCCCGAAGCGTGAGCCGACCAGCCGCCAGAAAACCGCGAAATACAGAGCGGCAATCGTCACGCACACGAAATAGAATGTCGTGTCGTTGGCCATGTTAAGGCCGAACAGCAGGTTGCGCCGCCGCACGATCAGCCCGTCGTCGCCGCCATACACTTTCAGCGACACGAACAGGAAGAACACCATTTGCGCGAAGGCGAGCGTGATCATGATGAATTGCAGGCCCGTGGTGCGCAACGACAGCGCGCCGAGTACCAGCGCGGCCAGCCCGCTCACCACCATCGCGGCGAACAGCGTGATCAGGAACTGGTTGGAGCCGGGAATGAAACCGAGAAACAGATCGTCGGCGGCGAAATGAAAATACAGAATGCCAACGACATATCCGCCGACGCCGAAATAGGCGGCATGGCCGAAGCTGACGAGGCCGCCATACCCGAGGATCAGGTTCAGGCTCGCCGCAGCAATGGCGTAGATAATCATGCGCGTCGCCAGCGTGATCAGCGCGGGATCGCCGATGGCATTTGCCGTCATTGGCAACAGCAACAAGACAACGGCAAGCACGACAAGGCCCGCACCGCGCAGCAACAGGATTCGTCTTGCGCCCGGATTCACGCCCGCCGCGGCTTCAGTTCTGGCCACTGAACAGCCCCTGTGGCTTGATCAGCAGCACCAGCGCCATGATCAGGTAGATGCCCATGGAGGACAGACCCGCAGCCAATGCGTCCGCCTGCGACGTGGTCATGAGGCTGCGCAGCAGCGCCGGCAGGAATCCCCGCAGCAGTGTGTCCGTAATCCCGACAATCATCGCGCCAAAGAACGCGCCGCGAATGGAGCCGACGCCGCCAATCACCACCACGACAAAGGTCAGAATCAAAATCTGCTCGCCCATGCCGACCTGCACCGCCAGCAGCGGCCCGGCCATCAGGCCCGCAAGGCCCGCAAGCAATGCGCCGAGGCCAAACACCAGCGTATAGAGCAGCCGGATATCGACGCCGAGCGCGCGCACCATGTCGCGATGCGTCGCGCCCGCACGCACCAGCATGCCGACGCGGGTCTTGTTGACGAACAGATACAGCCCGAACGCCACCAGCAGGCCAACCGCAATCACCGCCAGCCGGTAGGTCGGATATGGCACGCCGGGGATGATTTCCACTGCGCCCGACAACGCGGGCGGCATCGCTACGAACAACGGCTGCCGCCCGAACAGGATGGTCGCGCCTTCGTTGATGAACAGGATCAGCCCGAAGGTCGCCAGCACCTGCTGGACATGGTCGCGCGCATAGAGTTTCCGGATGACCACGAATTCAATAATCAGCCCCGCAATCGCGGAAGCCGCGAGGCCGGCCAGTATCGCCAGAATGAATGAGCCGGTGCGCTGCGAAACCAGCGCCGCGCCATAGGCGCCGATCAGGTAGAGCGAGCCGTGCGCCAGATTGATGACGCCCATGATGCCGAAGATCAGCGTGAGGCCGGCCGCCAGCAGGAACAGCGCAACGCCAAACTGCACGCCGTTCAGAATTTGCTCAAGCGCCAGCGTCATCGGGTCAAAGGTCCAGGGTCAAACGGCACGCGCGGGAAGCTGGAGCCGGGTCCGGCCCCAGCTTCCCCACTGCTTAGATCTTGCAGTCTTTCGCGTAGGCGTCGGCGTGGTTCGACATGACCTTGCCGAGCGTCTTGAGGACCGGCTTGCCGCTGGCGTCTTTCTCGACGCGCGCGGCGTACCAGTCCTGGATCGGATGCTGGTTGTTGCCGAACTTGAAGGCGCCGCGGACGGACTGGAAATCAGCCTTCATCATCGCCGCGCGGAACGCATCGGTGTTGCCGAGGTCGCCCTTCACGCCCTTGAGGCCGGCCGCGATTGCGAGTGCGGTGTCGTAGGCCTGGCTGGCGTAGTAGGTCGGGAGCCGGTCAGCGCCATACTTCTTCGTCCACGCTTCCATGAACTTCTTGTTGGCGGCGTTATCGAAGTCGGTGTTCCAGTGATAGGAGAGATTCACACCGACAGCCGCATCGCCCACGGCCTTGAGGATCGTTGCATCCATCGAAGGCGCAGCAACGACCATCGGGATCGCGCCGAGCAATCCAGCCTGCTGATACTGACGCATGAAGGCGATGCCGAGGCCGCCCGGCTGGAACTGGAACACGACGTCCGGCTTGGCGTCGCGGATCTGCGCCATTTCCGGCGCGAAGTCGGTCTGGTCTAGGCGCGTGTAGAGTTCGCCGACGACTTCGCCCTTGAAGAAGCGCTTGAAGCCCGCGAGCGCGTCCTTGCCGGCCTGGTAGTTCGGCGCAAGGATAAACGCCTTCTTGTAGCCGAGGTTGGTGGCATTCTGGCCGGCGCTTTCGTGCAGCGAGTCGTTCTGCCACGACACGACGTAATAGTTCTTGTTGCACTCCTTGCCGGCGAAGTTCGACGGCGCGGCATTCGGGCTGACGTAGATCGCACCCGCGTCGATGATGTCGGGAACGGTCGCGCCGGCGATGTTGGAGAAGATGATGCCGGTGAAGAGCTTGATCTTGTCGGTCTTGAGGAACTTGTCGGCAATCTGCTTGCCGGTGCCTGGCTTGAAGCCGTCGTCTTCCACCACGACCTGCACGGGAACGCCGCCGAGCTTGCCGCCTTCCAGTTCGACCGCGAGATTGAAACCGTCGCGGGCGTCGGCGCCGATGTAGCCGCCGGGACCCGACAGCGTGGTGATGAAACCGATCTTGACGGGCTCCTGCGCAAAAGCCGCCGTCGCCATCAATGTTGAGAGAGCAGTTCCCAGAACTGCGCCGCGAATTTTCATCTTATTTCCCTTCCCGTGATAACGAAAAACAACACATCTTATTGCCCGTCGTTCAGTTACAGCGTGACGTCCCAGACGAGCGGTTGCCGGCATTTTGACCGTCATCCGCGGCAAATACCAGCCATTGGCAACAATTGTCGTTTGCGCACCGATCAGGAACCGCTGACACCATGGCATGTGTCAGCACAGACGGTGCCAATCCGATGAAACCCCGCTTCAGGCCGCCGATGACTTCAGGTTCGGAGCAAGTTTCAAGCCACACGCGTCGAAAGCCGCCTTCGTCGCCGCCTTTTCCGCTTCCGTCAGCTGCAACAGCGGCCGGCGCACCGGGCCGCCGACCTGTCCCAGCAGGTCCTGCCAATATTTTGCATGTGCATGGGGCTTCTCGTGCGGCCACGTGCGGCGAATTGCCTCCCGCACGGGGTTGAGACTGTCCCGGATTGCCCTGGCCTGCTTGATGTCGCCCTTGAACGCCAGCTGGGTGTAGTCGTGCATGCGGCGGTCAACCGGCGTCTGCATCAGGTATGGCGGGTTGGAACAGAGGTAGAGCTTCCAGTCGAGTTCGACGATGTTGTCAAACCACTCTTCCTCCGACGCGGTGCTGACGATGATCTTGTCACCGGCCAGACGGGTCAGTTCGACATACATCTCACGCGGCACGCTGTATTTGATCGCGACGATGCCAGGCAATTCCGCAATCCGCGCGCAAAGTTGCGGGCTGAGCAGATAGCCGCTGTCGGGGTGGCTCCAGAGCGCGATGCCGATGTTCACCTGTTCGCTGATGTAGCGGTAATATTCATAGACCGTGTCGTCCTGCGCCTTCGAGAAGTGCAGGATCGGCGCATGGACGACGATGTAGTCGGCGCCTGCCCGCTCGGCGTGCCTGGCGAGTTCGATCACCGTGTCCATGTTCTGGTCGGAACACGACATGATTGTCTGGAACTTGCCCTTCCTTGCTTCATCGACCCCGATGTCGAACGTGCGCTTACGCTCGTCAAGCGACATCGAGAAGAACTCGCCCTGCTTGCCGCAGATGAAGAGGCCTTCGATACCCAGATCGCGGGTCCAGTGCTGCATGTTGCTGCGGAACCCGGCCTCGTCGATGGACATGTCCGGCGCGAATGGCGTGATCGCCGCCGCCCAGATGCCCTTCATGTGCTGACGCGAATAAGCCTTGGCATCGCGCTTGCTGTAGTTCATGTCGCGGTCCTCATCGTTGCCGGTTCGTCGCGCTCAAGGGGTTCCAGACCCATGAAAACCATCGGGGAAAGCGCCCGACTCTCTCAAGTTTGTGACGCCTCCATTTATTATGCAATATGACATTATCTTATGTATTGATATGATATCCCAATGAATGTCACCTTGCGCCAGCTTCAGGGCTTCCGGACCGTTGCCGAACTCGGCAGCTTCACCCGCGCCGCGCAGCGGCTGCAGATGGCGCAACCGGCCTTGTCGCTCAGCATCCGCGAACTTGAAGCCGAACTGCATATCCGCCTGTTCGACCGCACCACCCGCCGCGTCGAACTCACCGCTGCGGGCCGCGAATTCCTGCGTTCCACCGAAAAGCTGATTGCCGACCTCGAACTCTCGATCCGCAACGTCCGCGACCTGACGGATCGCAAGCGCGGCAGGCTGACCATTGCAGCGCCACCCCTCCTTGCGGCCATGATCGTTCCCGCGGCCATCGCCGACTACAAGAAGGCGTTTCCGGGCGTCGAGGTTCGCCTCGTCGATACCCAGACCGACGACATCGTCGCGCAGGTGCGCGCCGGTGAAGTCGATTGCGGCGTCGGCACCTTCGCAGAAGTTGAACAGGGCATCCGCCGCGAGGTCCTGCTGGAAGATAATCTGGTGGTGTGGTGCGCGCCGCGCTCACCGGCGGCAAAGCATACCAAAATCAAATGGAGCGAGTTGCAGGAATGGCCGCTGGTCATGAGGACTCGCGCCAGCAACATCAGGTCCATCGTCGAACGGGCCTGCGAAGCGGCAGGTCATTCGCCCCGTCCGGCGTTTGAAGTCTCGCAGATGACGACGGCCATCATGCTGGTCGAGGCCGGCCTCGGTGTCGCGGTACTGCCGACCTACATCTGGTCCTTCGCGCGCAGCCAGAAAGTCGTCGCGCGGCCCCTGATCGAGCCGCAGGTGCGGCGCGAGGTGTCGTTCATCCAGTCGGACAGCCGTTCGCTTTCTCCTGCTGCGGAAGGGTTTTCGCGTTTCCTGCGAAAACATGCGCGGGCGGCGCTGACGCGGGGACCCCGCACCCTGTCGTAGACAAAGCGGTTTCGGTGAATTGATATGACTGTGATATAGATCAATAAGATTTTGTAGTCTTGCGGAATGAATAAAACTGGCTCGATAATCAACGCAACAAATCAGCCAACGCCATAGTGCACAAAGGACAGTATCGATGGCTCGTATCGAGATCGCCGATCGCCATGCCCTGCCGGAGGAATTCAAGGAAGGCTTCGACGTCATCGAGAAGTCGAACGGCTATATTCCAAACAGCTACCTTCTGCTCGCGCACCGGCCGCCGATCCTCAAGGCGCTGATGGACCTGTCCAAGGCCGTCATCCGCGACGAAGGCACGCTCGACCGCGGCTTCCGCTTTCTGATCGCCTATATGTCGAGCCGCACCGCCGGTTGCCAGTTCTGTCAGGCGCACAATATTTCGAGCGCCGCGCGCTGGGGCATCACGGACGAGAAGCTCAACGCGATCTGGGAATACGAGACAAGTTCCCTGTTCACGGACGCCGAACGCGCGGCCTTCGATCTTGCCCGCGCGGCATCGGTCGTTCCGAATGCGGCAACCGACGAAATCTTCGTGCGCCTGAAGAAGCATTTTACCACGCCGCAGATCGTCGAAATGACGGCGGTGATCGCGCTGTTCGGCTGGCAGAACCGGCTGAACGACACCTTGCAAACCGACCTCGATCAGCACACGCTGGACTGGGCAGACCAGTTCGCCCTGGCCGAGAAGACCGGCTGGGACCCAAGCGATCACATTCCCGGCCAAACCACCAAAGTCGCATAAGGAGAACGTCATGAGCCAGGCACAGGCCGTTACCCAGGCGGAAGCCAGCACGGGCCCGCAGGCGTTCAACCTGATGAAGTGGATCGCCGAGAACCCGGACAAGCTGAAGCCGCCGCTGGGCGCCAAGACCATCTTCCGCGAGGAAGATTTCATGATCACGGTCGTCGGCGGGCCAAACACGCGTACCGACTACCACGTCAACCCGACCGAGGAATTCTTCTTCCAGCTCAAGGGCACGGTGAACGTCCGCATCCAGCACGAAGGCAAGCCACACGACATCAAGCTGGCTGAAGGCTGCATCTACCTGCTGCCGGCCAACGTGCCGCACGCGCCGATGCGCGGGCCGGACACCGTCGGCCTGATCATCGAGCGTATCCGCAAGGGCAACCTGCTGGATACGCACCGCTGGTACTGCGAGAAATGCAACAACGTGCTGTTCGAGAAGACCGTGAAGATCGAAGTCCTCGAACGCGACATGCCGCCGGTGTTCGAAGCCTATTATGGCGATGCCGAGAAGCAGCACTGCAAGAAGTGCGGCAACATCAATCCGGGACGCCCGGCGAAAAAATAGCTTTCAGACTTGGGCATGATCTGATCCGAAAACCGGCATCCACTTTTCGGGATCATGCCCTAGCAGGATGTTGAAAAAGGGTCTTCCCTTGGGCCCGCTAGCGTGATTCCGTCTTGTTAACGCAGGACGGAGGTGAGCGATGCGCGGGATGGATGAGAGATCGGGGTCGCTGTTTTCATACGTCGATCTTGAAGGGCGGATTCCGCATT